>JAFTST010000026.1 GCA_017467165.1 Clostridia bacterium
ACCGCAGTCCTCGCCATGCTCGTGGTGATGCTCGTGGCAGCCGCAGTGCTCGCCGTGCTCGTGGTGATGCTCGTGGCAACCGCAGTCCTCGCCGTGCTCGTGGTGGTGATGGTGATGATGCTTCGCATCATTCTCGAGCTCGGACAGCTCGTCCTCCAGGGTATTGGCGCGCTCAATAGCGGCAAGAATATCCCTACCGTCAAGCTCCTCCCAGGGAGTGGTAACGATAACCGCCTCGGCGTTGTGCTGACGGACCAGCTCCACAGACTCGGCGATTCTCGCCTCGCGCGCGCCGCCCGTGTGAGAGAGGACGATAGCAGATGCGTTAGCTATCTGGTCGTTATAGAACTCGCCGAAATTCTTCATATACATTCTGCACTTATTGACGTCGGCGACGGTGGTGAAGCTGTTGAGCCTCGCATCCTCACGCTCGACCGTCCTCACCGCCCTGATAACGTCGGACAGCTTTCCGACACCCGAGGGCTCGATAATAATTCTGTCGGGGCGCAGCTCGTCGAGCACCTTGGCAAGTGCCTCGGAGAAGTCACCGACAAGCGAGCAGCAGATACAGCCCGAGTTCATCTCGGTAATTTCGATACCCGCGTCCTTGAGAAATCCGCCGTCGATGCCAATCTCGCCGAACTCGTTTTCAATAAGAACCAGCTTCTCGCCGCAGTATGCCTCTGCGATGAGTTTTTTTATAAGCGTGGTCTTTCCCGCTCCGAGAAAGCCCGAGAAAATATCAATCTTAGTCATATCAACACTCCGTTATAAAACGGACCTCCATAAATTATCAATCTAAATTATAATACTAATTCGGCTAAAAGTCAAGCGATTTTGGCTAAAAGGAGAAGAAAAAATACATTTTTCCGACATCTCGCGCCGAGAACGGCTTTTCCCCTCGCCCTCTGGCTACCTCATACCCGGAAAGCCGAATTGCCTGAGCGCCTCGTAGGCGGCTACTGCCACCGAATTTGAAAGATTAAGGCATCTGAGAGTAGGGAGCATCGGTATTCTGAGGGCGCGCTCGCCCGCCGTCTCAACCAGCTCTCTCGGGAGTCCGACGCTCTCTCTGCCGAAGACGAGAAAGACGCCCCTCTTATACTCGGGGTCGGTATAGAGCCTTTCTGCGTGCGAGGAGAAATAATAGAACTCTCCCTCGGGATATTTTTCGTACAGCTCATCAAGGCTATCGTAGTAGGACACGTCCAGCTTGTCCCAATAGTCGAGCCCCGCGCGCTTCAAGGTCCTGTCCGAAATCTCAAAGCCCGTAGGTCTTATTATATGCAGAGCCGCCCCCGTCACAGCAGAGGTGCGAGAGATATTCCCCGTATTCTGAGGTATCTCCGGGTTAACCAAAACTATATTCAAATCCTTCATATCAAAGCTCCTTAAGGTTAATCCTATTTTAGCACACGCGCGGGATTTTTTCAATAATTTTAAAATTTTAACAAATTGTTATTTATTTTATAGCGCGAGTGTGCTACAATATATAGGTAAAAATATACTTTGTGGGGCAGATATGCTCCCGAAAGGACAGAAAATGGGCTTTTTGAAGAAGCTGTTTCCCACATACAGCGAAAAGCAGATTAAGAATATAATTCCTACGGTCGATAGAATCGAGGCTCTCGCCGACCGTTTCCGCGCGCTTTCAGACGAGGAGCTGAGGGCATATACCGACGAGCTTCGGGACAGGCTCTCTCTGGGGGCGACTCTCGACGATATTCTCCCCGAGGCATTCGCACTCGTCAGAGAGGCGGATGACAGAGTCCTCGGAAAAAGGCCGTACAGAGTACAACTTATAGGCGGTATCCTTCTGCACCAGGGCAGAATTGCCGAGATGAAGACGGGCGAGGGTAAGACGCTGGTCGAGACCCTTCCCGCATATCTCAACGCGCTCTCGGGTAAGGGCGTGCATATCGTCACGGTCAACGATTATCTCGCCGAGCGCGACAGCGAGGAGATGGGCAGAGTCTACGCCTTTCTAGGTCTTTCCACGGGACTTGTCGTGCACGGACAGTCGAACGAGGAAAAGCAGGAGGCGTACGCCGCGGATATCACCTACGGCACGAATAACGAGTTCGGCTTCGACTACCTTCGTGACAATATGGCAGTCTACAAGGAGCGCACCGTACAGCGCGGACACAATTTCGCTATAATAGACGAGGTTGACTCCATTCTTATCGACGAGGCGAGGACTCCGCTTATTATCTCGGGACAGTCCGCCAAGTCGACAGACCTCTACGACAGAGCCGACTCGCTCGTGCGCACTATGTCGCGCCACGTTATCAAGGAGATAGACACCAAGAAGGATATAGACCAATATGAGGAGGACTACGTCGTCGACGAAAAGGCGAGGACGGCTGTTCTCACGACCCGCGGAATTGAAAAGGCGGAGCGCTTCTTCGGAATTGACAACCTCTCTGACTCCTCCCCCGAGGCAAGAGAGCTGCACCACCACGTTATCACGGCTATCAAGGCGCACGGAGTTATGCACCGCGACGTCGACTATATAGTCAAGGACGGCGAGGTGGTTATAGTTGACAGCTTCACAGGCAGACTTATGCCCGGAAGACGCTACAACAACGGTCTGCACCAGGCTATCGAGGCGAAGGAGCGGGTCGAGGTACAGAGAGAAAACCGCACCATAGCTACCATAACCTTCCAGAACTACTTCCGTCTGTACTCGAAGCTCTCGGGTATGACGGGTACGGCGCTCACCGAGGAGGACGAGTTCAGGCAGATATACGCGCTTGACGTGGTCGAGGTGCCTACCAACCGTCCTATGATAAGAGTTGACCACAACGACTCAGTCTACACCACTGTAAGAGGCAAGTACAAGGCTATCGTCGAGCAGATTCGCGCCTGCCACGAGAAGGGACAGCCCGTGCTCGTAGGTACCGTTGATATCAACAAGTCCGAGGAGCTCTCGAAGATACTGAAGAGAGTCGGTATCCCCCACAACGTCCTCAACGCCAAGCAGCACGAGCGCGAGGCGGAGATTGTCGCGCAGGCGGGCAGCTTCGGCGCGGTAACCATATCCACCAACATGGCGGGACGAGGCACGGATATAATGCTCGGCGGCAACCCCGAATTCCTCGCCAAGCGGGATATGAGAAGACAGGGCTACACCGAGGAGCAGATACTCTTCGCTACGGGTACTCAGGACACCGAGGACGAGGAGCTGCTCTTGGCAAGGGCGAAATTCAAGGAGCTCTACGAAAAGCACAGAGTCGCGCTTCTTCCCGAGGCGAAGAGGGTTATCGAGGCAGGCGGTCTATATATTCTCGGCACCGAAAGGCACGAGAGCCGCAGAATTGACAACCAGCTCCGCGGACGAAGCGGCAGACAGGGCGACCCGGGTGAATCCAAGTTCTTCCTCTCGCTCGAGGACGACCTGATGCGACTTTTCGGAGCAACCGACAGAATCAAGGCGATAGTCACCCGTCTCGGAATGACCGAGGATATGGCGATTGACGCGAAGATTCTCTCAAATTCCATAGAAAACGCGCAGAAAAATATAGAGAGCAACAACTTCCAGCGCAGAAAGAGCGTCCTCTCCTACGACGACGTTATGAACCAGCAGAGAAAGGTTATCTACGCGCAGAGGCGCGACGTGCTCTTCGGCGAGAGCGTCAAGGATACCATACTCTCGATGCTCGAGTACACCGTCGGCTCTGAGTTTGACCGCTGCTTCACCGCGCTTGTGCCGAGCGAGTGGAAAATCAACGAGTTCTTCGAAAAATTCGGAAGACTAGTCCGCCCGATGGGCATATACGATAAATCCGCCGACGAGGTCGATCTCGAGGCGGCAAGGCAGGCTACCGTCGACGAGGCTATCAGGGTCTACGAGGAAAAGGACGGAATTATCACCCGCGATGGCGTTGATATGCGCGAGTTCGAGAAGATGGTGCTTCTCAGAGCCGTTGACTCCAAGTGGATGGATCACCTCGAGGCGCTCGACGACCTGAGGGAGTACGTCGGTCTTAACAGCTACGCTCAGCGCGACCCCGTGGCTCAGTACCGCATCGAGAGCGCGGATATGTTTGACGAGATGATAGACGAGATTAAGGTGGAAACAGCCCTCTCCGCTCTTCTTATCGACCCGAGAAAGCTCCGTGGCGGAAGAACGCAGGTGGTCAGGGTAACCAACACCTCGGGCGCCGCTGAGGCGCAGGTCAAGCGCCCCATAGTCAAGGCGAAGAAGCCCGAGAGAAACGAGCCCTGCCCCTGCGGCAGCGGAAAGAAATACAAGAAGTGCTGCGGTCTGAATGAGGGTGCGGGCTGATGGGATTTGGCACACTTTTCGTCGGATACTTCCTGCTTCTCAATATAACCAACTATCTTGTCAGCGACGCCATAGCGGGAGTTATAATGCTGCTCGGACTGCTGAAGCTGAAAAACGTCAACCGTAGGTTCGCATTTTCCTACGTAGTGGGCATAGTATTCACCGCTTTCGGCTTCGGTGAGCTCGCTGTATTTCTTATAGATATGCTAAAGCTCTCGCCCGCCTTCGTCGAGGGCGCAGTCCCCTACCTCGCCCTTCTTCGTCACCTCATCGTCGCGGCGCTCACCGTCGGCTTGCTTGGCGGTATGGAGGAGGTCAGCCGCGAGGTCAGTCTTGAAAAAATACCCGACAGGTGTCGGGCTCTGTCGGTGTCCTCGTTTCTTGTCTTCGGACTGTGGATAGTGCTCGAGGCGCCTCTGCCCGAGTGGATTCCCACACCCGTTTTCAGCGTTCTTTTCCTTCTGGCGATTATCTCGCTGCTCGTTCTCATTATAGCCGTGCTCTCTACTATATACGGCTGCTATATGAGAATATGTATGCCCGGCGAGGAAAACGGAAGAGTGAGAAAGCCCTCTAAATTCGGCTTTGTCAACGAGTACAGAGAAAGGCAGGCCGAAAAGGAGCGCGAGATGGAGGAATACCGGATAAAAAGACTCAGGGAGAGGAAAAAGGGAGGCAGAAAATGAAAAAATTAAAGCACCCAAAAGCTCTTATACTTGTTTCGCTTCTCTGTTTCGCTAACCCGAGCTTCAATATGATTGATATTTTTCCTGACTTTATCGCCTGCTTTCTTCTTTGGCGGCTGATAGGCGAGGCGGAGAATATCGTTCCCTATCTTGCCGAGGCTCGAGGTGCCTTGAAAAAGCTCGGCATCGTCACGCTTCTCCGCATACCCGCGGCGATAGTGATGTATCTCAATATGTACACAGGCAGGGATATCGTGCCGCTTTTCACTCTGGTGTTTTCGGCTCTTGAGCTGATTTTCCTTTTCGGCGCTATATCTTACGGCTTCTCGGCGTTATTCTACCTCGGCGAGCGCACAGAGGCTGTCAGCCTTATCTCGCCCTTCAGGGTGCTTGGAATCAGGCTTCGTCCCGAGTCGCTTCGGGGTATCTCCTTCATTTTCGTAGGAGCGAGGGCTTTCCTGAATTTCCTTCCCCAGCTCTGTCACCTCACCTTCTCAGACCCGAAAATCAAGACGCTGGCGCGCGTACTCTACGCGCCGCTGGAGATTGGCTGTATGCTTGCCGTTCTTCTTCTCGGACTGATTTTCCTGCTTACCTGGCGAGCTTATGCGAGAGCTGTGCTCAGGGAGGGCAGGCTGTATGAGAGTATATTGAATATGGCGGGTGCGGAAAAGCTCCGCGAGCTGTCTGTGCAGTCCGCCGCTCGCGCGAAAATATCCTCGCTTGGTGCGGTATTTTTCTCGATGCTTCTGTTTTTTGACATAGCGCTGAGGAGCACGGACGGTCTTAACGCCCTGCCCCATTTCCTTTTCGGTATATTTTTCTTCTTCTCGACAAGGGCGTTGGTTGAAGGGGGGGCTGCTCGGATATTATCGGGCGCGGGGGCTATCTTATACTCCGTGTTCGGTTGTATGACGTGGATTTTCTCCCGTAGCTTTCTTGACGAATATTCCATATCGGATATAGTCGACAGGGGTGCTGCGGCTGAGGCTTATTCGAGGGTTATGACAGCCTCGGTGCTCGAGCTTGTCGCTTTTCTTCTGTTTCTTGTCGGAGTCACCCTCGGTCTTTCTTCATTCATATATAACAACACCGGCACTCCAAGGGACAGCGCGGGATATACTATATCCTCGGCGAAGGAGCACAAGCGCACGCATCGGTCTATGTATATATTTATCGCAGGGCTTCTCACAGTCACCTCGCTGAAATGTATATATACCCTGCTTCTTGGCAACCCCGAGATAATATATTCGGACACGGGTATGATAGTCACAACCCCTCTGCCCTGGCTGAATACGCTGATATTCGTCCTCACGGCAATTCTCTTTCTCTACACCTACCACTTCACCTCAAATCTTCGTGACGAGGTGAGAATAAGGTTCGGGGTTAAGAGATAACTAAAAAAACAGCCCAACGGCTTGAATAAATCAGAAAAAGGCAGAGATTTCTCTGCCTTTTCTTCGTCCGATATGTGGATAACCGGATTCTATCCTAAAAGGATAGGCTTACTGCGCCTCGGCAGACCTTTTGAGCTCCTCTGCGCGCCGGGCGACGGCTTCGGTATCCTTTTTTTCTCCGTCGCAGTAGCCCTCGAAGCAAGCCATAACTCTATCGCGGCAATCCTCAACGGTATCCACGTTTTCGATAAATCTATGAATATGGGGCGCGTACTTGGGGAGCGAGAGGAAGTCGGATATATTTCTCGCCCTTCTTGTACGGCAGGCTTCATCTCCGCCTGTCACTCCCTCGCACCTATATCTCGCCCTGAGTCTCGCGTCAATCACCTCGAGCGGCGCGTAGATATAGACCGAGCAGGCAGAATAGCCCTCAGCCACGCCAAGGCTCTCCACACCGCACAGATCCAGCACCAGAAGGGGTATCTGCCCACGGTCGAGGGCGGCGTTCATTTCCGCCTTGGTAGTGCCGTAGTAGGCGCTTCCGTACTTCATATGCTCGACGAACTCTCCCCTGTCAACCGCTGCGAAGAATTCCTCCTCGGTAGCGTAGAGATACTCGTCGTCATGCTCGTCTCCGCGGCGGGCTCTGGTGGTCGTGGAGCGAAGGAAGGTGAACCTTTCGTCCTTTTCGACTATCGCCTTGGCAACCACGGTTTTTCCCGCGCCGGACGGACCTGCTATGATGAGAACAGAATTTTCTCTTTTCATATCCACCTCTTACTTCTTGGGAATAATCTTATCCTTGCCGCCCATATAGGCTCTGAGAGCCACGGGAACGTTGACCGAGCCGTCAGCGGTGAGATTGTTCTCGAGGAATGCTATGAGCATTCTGGGGGGCGCTACGACGGTGTTGTTGAGGGTGTGAGCGAGATAGATTTTTCCGTCCTCGCCCTTGACTCTGATTTTCAGGCGGCGCGCCTGTGCGTCACCGAGATTGGAGCAGGAGCCTACCTCAAAGTACTTCTGCTGTCTTGGCGACCATGCCTCGACGTCAACCGACTTGACCTTCAGGTCAGCGAGGTCACCCGAGCAGCACTCGAGGGTACGCACGGGAATATCGAGTGTGCGGAACATATCGACGGTATTATGCCAGAGCTTATCGAACCATACGGGCGACTCCTCGGGCTTGCAGACGACTATCATCTCCTGCTTTTCGAACTGGTGGATACGGTATACTCCCCTCTCCTCGATGCCGTGAGCACCCTTTTCCTTTCTGAAGCAGGGGGAGTAGGAGGTGAGAGTGTACGGAAGGGTCGCCTCGGGGTTGATGGTATCTATGAACTTACCTATCATAGAGTGCTCCGAGGTGCCGATGAGGAACAGGTCCTCGCCCTCAATCTTGTACATCATAGCGTCCATCTCGGCGAAGGACATAACGCCCGTGACAACGCCCGAGCGAATCATATATGGGGGTATGCAGTAGGTGAAGCCGCGGTCAATCATGAAGTCGCGCGCGTAGGAAATAACCGCCGAGTGAAGCCTTGCTATATCTCCCATCAGGTAGTAGAAGCCGTTGCCCGCGACCTTTCTCGCGCTGTCGAGGTCTATTCCTGCGAAGCTCTCCATTATCTCGGTGTGATAGGGTATCTCGAAATCGGGGGTTACAGGCTCGCCGTAGCGCTGAACCTCGACGTTCTCACTGTCGTCCCTGCCTATTGGCACAGTGGGGTCGATGATATTGGGGATTATCATCATTATATTTCTGACCCTTTCCTCGAGCTCCGCTTCCTTAGCCTCGCACTCCTTCAGCTCCTCTGCCTGCGCGGCGACGAGCTTTTTCGCCTCCTCTGCCTCCTCGAAGCGCTTCTGACCCATCAGGGCGCCTATGGACTTGGAAACCTTATTTCTGTTGGCTCTGAGCTCGTCCGCTCTGCGCTTGTTGGCTCTCAGCTCCTCGTCAAGCGCTATCACCTCCTCGACAAGCGGGAGCTTGGAGT
>JAFTST010000027.1 GCA_017467165.1 Clostridia bacterium
CTCTATTGACATCTGCGACAACAGAAATCCCGAGGCCTGCGACAGCTTGGCTGAGGTTGACGTTCTCGTTTTCGCGGGCGGTCACGTACCAACTCAGAACAGATTTATGAAGCGGCTCTGTCTCAGAGAGCGGCTTATTGGCTATGACGGAGTAGTCCTCACTCTGAGCGCAGGCTCTATGAACTGCGCGGATACAGTATATGCCTGCCCCGAGCTCGATGGGGAGGCTAATGACCCGACGTTTCAGAGGTGGATCTCGGGTCTTGGACTTACTGATATTAACATTTTCCCGCATTTTCAGTATCTTAAGGACAAATATCTCGACGGCTCAAGTATGACTGATATTATCTATGGGGACAGCGTGGGTCACGAAATTTTTGCATTGAATGACGGAAGCTACATACTGATTATTGACGGGGAGGCGACTCTGTACGGGGAGGCGTACTCTATTCTCGACGGGAAAGAGCGACTGATTTGTAGGAACGGAGAGGTTCTTGCTTTATAACAGGTTTACATATACTCGCAGGCAAGTGGATTGTGAGCGAATGCGGTAGGATAACGATAGCCTCTCTGCCCTTTCGTTAGCCTCGTATTTCAGGTTCATTTTTAATAAAAAGCCTATGCGCTATTTACTTCCCACAGGATTTGTGATACAATACTTATAAGTGACAATCAAGGAGTTGAAAATGAAAAAAATCGAAATTATAATTTCCGTACTTTCTATCATTGCCACCGCCCTTTTCATCGGCGGAATGGTCGTTATCTCGGGGGATAACTCAATCCTTGGAGGCGTGCTTATCGCGGGAGGCTTCGTTCTCGAGTGCGTGACTATATACGTATCGAGAAAGGGCACGGAAAGCGACGCTGACAAGAAATAAGGGGCGAGTCAGATGACAAAATACGAGATAACCGACACCGACAGAGAGCTTATCAGACGGGCTCTTCTGGTCCTTGAAAAGAACTTTGACGACGGTGTATATAATCACACGGTCGGTTGCGCCCTACTGACACGGGGCGGAAGTATATACACGGGGGTCAACTGCGACGGGATACACGGCTCCTGCGCGGAATATATCACCGTTGGCGCGGCAATCTCCGCTGGCGAGCGCGAGCTTGACACCATAGTGGCGGTGCACGACAAGGCGCATAATTTCGTTCTCTCCCCCTGCGGAAACTGCAGGCAGATGCTATTCGAGTACTGCCCCGATATTAAGGTAATCCTTAACGACGGGGAGGGTAATCTTATCAAGGTTGCCGCGCGCGACCTGCTCCCCTTCGCCTGGACGCCGGTAATCTGCTAGTTCAGGACAAAAAATTATTGGACGGTGAAAATGAAATCAATTTATCTATCCTGCACGCGCTTTCGTATGTATTGGGTTATTCTGCCTATGATATACGTTATGACGCTGGCTATACATTATAATTCCTCTGTGCCCGGGTGGCTGAGGCTCTATCCCCTGATATTTCTGTCGGCGGCGGGAATTGTTTTCACATTCGTGTTTCTTTTCCGCTATCTCGAAATCTCATATTCCGAGATACGCTACATAGGCAGATTTTCCTCGCGTGACAGCGCCCTTATCAACGAGGGTAAGTCGCTGATTATCTACCGCGAGGCGCACGGAAGGATTAAGATTTATCTCTTTGGAAACGACGGTCTGCCCGAGCTCGACTGGATGCGCGACCAGACCACCTGCGAGAATGAGATTTGTATGTTCCGCGGAAAATGCTGGGGCGGAGAGCGGACGGTAAGAAAAATTCTCCGCTACTTCGGCGTCGATGAGAGCGACCTTCCCGTGATACTCAATTCCGAGAGATTCAACGTGGCGTACGAAAACGTTTCGGTAGAGGTTTATCCCGACCTGGACGAGAGGACCGCAATCAGAATAAGGATTGACAAGACTATTTAAACTCAGCTTAATAAGAGGTATATTCACCAAAAAAGAGCGGAGGCTGTGCTTACAGCTTTTCCGCTCTTTTTTCTTTGGCACACAGGGTGTGACAGCAGACCTTCTACAAAAAGGGGGGCGCCCTACGGACGCCCCCCTCGGGGTTATTTAACTCAGCCTATCGAAATCAATCCTCGATTTCTACTACTCCGCCGGCAAGAGCAATCATCTTGACTGCCTGCAGAGAGAACTTGGATGCGATAACGGTAAGGCGCTTAGTCATAGTGCCGCGAGCAAGAACCTTGATTCTGCCTGCGTTCTTGTTGATAAGTCTCTTAGCCTTCAGAGCGTCAATATCAACCACGTCGCCGTCCTCGAAGTTCTCGCAGATGACGTCAAGGTTAATCTCAACGAGCTTGCCTGTGTGCTTAACCTCGGTGTGAACCACCTCGATAATGGTTTCTGCCTCCTCGTCGGTGAGAATCTCATCGGCGGCTACAGCGTCAACGTGGACAACCTCGTGATCGATATGAGATACGGGCTCTTCAACGGGAGCGGGCTCTGCCTCGACAACGGGCTCCTCGACCACCTCGGGCTCTGCCTCGACAACGGGCTCCTCGACCACCTCGGGCTCTGCCTCGACAACAGGCTCCTCGACTACCTCGGGCTCTGCCTCGACAACAGGCTCCTCAACTACCTCGGGCTCTGCCTCGACAACAGGCTCTTCAACGGGAGCCGTCTCGTCCTTCTCCTTACCCTCGTAGTTCTCGAGAAGCTCACCAACGTTAACCTTAACTATGTTGGAGTTCTCATCAAGAGTCATTCCGGGAGGAAGGATAACCTTAACCAGACCGCGCTTAGCGAGAGCATCGGTGGTTTCATAAGGTCTGTGGTAATCAACGGTAGGAACCTCGGCAGCCTCTATTTCGAGCTTGTTCATCATTTCCTCGATGAGCTCAAGAACGTACTTGAGGGCTCTGTCGGACTTAACCTTGATAAGCATAGGAACCTTATCAAGCTTAGGCTTGTCGGAAACGTCGGTGAAGTGGTACTTGGACTCGCTGTACTCAGCGGGCTCAAGAGCAAGGTATACGAGAAGCGCTCTACCCTTGACGTTAAGCTTAGCGCACTGTACTCTGCCCTTGTTGAAGGACTCGAAGTTCCAGCTTGTTCTCGCCTTAACACCCTTGTATGCAAGGAGGGCGTTCTTGACTACTGTGTAGTAATCCTGAATCTCGCTGTCAGACTGGATAAGTCTGGACTCGAAGGAGCTTCTGTAACGGACGTATACAACCTCGCCGTCGACAACAGCGCTTCTGACGCCGTTCTCATCCTCTTCGCCAAGAGGAACGACTATGGTTTCTACCTTAGGCTCTACGGGAGCAGGCTCTTCGACGGGAGCGGGCTCTTCGACGGGAGCAGGCTCTTCGACAGGAGCAGGCTCTTCAACGGGAGCAGGCTCTTCGATGGGAGCGGGCTCTTCGACAGGAGCGGGCTCTTCAATAGGAGCAGGCTCTTCGACAACCTCTTCCTCCTCGACCTCGGGCTCTGCCTCAGGCTCACCCTCGGGCTCGATAACAGGAGTATCGTCTATGGGCTCGTAGTCATCGTCGCCGCCACGTCTTCTGAGAAGAAGTATGACTATAACAACTATTATAAGAACAACGATAACAGCAAGAAGTATCCACAGCCAGGTGTAATCCTTCTCGGGAGCTACCGTATCCTCCTCAACGCTTACAATAGCGTAGGTGGAGAAGTGCTCGGTGTTGAACTTGATATAATCACCGTCGACAGTCGCCTCAAGCTCCTCGATATTTCCGTCGTTGTCAATGTAGACAACAACGAGAGTCTTGCCTGTGCGATAATCAGCGGGGATACGCATTGTAACCGCGAAGTCGTCGTTGATGGGCATATACGCGCCGGCCTTAGCGAAGTAGATGTCGTATGCCGCTATAACAACGCCATTTCTGCCGTCGGCAAGGGTAACGTTGTCATACAGGTGCGCCTTGTCATTAACAACGAACTCGTGGTCACCGGGAACCTTCGAGGAGGTTACTCCGACAATCAGACCGTCATCATCGCTGTGCTCGTGAGAGTTATCGTAGGTAACGCTGATCACGAGGGTCGCGGTGAGGGGCTCAAGGTTGTCGTTGTAGTTGGGGTCGTTAACCTTAAAGGTTGCGGTAACGGTATGGCTTCCGATATAGTAGAAGTCCTTGCCGCTATACGTAACATCAATGAAATCGGGGAGAGTGCCTACTATCTCGAGGCTGTGCTTCTTTCCGTCGAAGTCAACGGTAGCGCCGGGGAACGTGATACCGGACATATCATAGTCAGCCTTCTCAATGGTCCATTCCTTATCCGCGATAGCGTCAACGATGAGGTTGTAGTTCTCGCTGATAGGATTCTGCGCATCGAGGGCGACTACCACGCTTGCAACGTAGGTGCCTGCGTTAATAGCCTCGGTAATTTCGTTTCCGCCCTGAGTGTAGGTGTAGGTTACAACAAGACAATCGGGAAGTCCTGCGGGAAGATCAAGCACGAGCTTCTGATCGGTTCCGTTGTAGACGAAGGTCATATCCTTCCAGGAAAGACCGGAGAGGTTAATCTCCGCCTTGGTGATGGACCAAGCCTTATCAGCAACGGTACCAACTACCTCGTAGTTATCTGCATCGGTTGCTACTACGGTCGCTGTCGCGGTGTAGTTACCTGCCGCGGTCTTGACGTTATCGGTATAGGTAACGGTTACAAGGCCTGCGTACTCGGTGGGAATGACGAGAGTAACGCTGTGCTCCTGTCCGTCGTAGCCGAAGGAGGTGGGAGTCGACCAGGTGAATGCTCCGAGGTTAATCTCCGCCTTGCCGATGGACCAAGCCTTATCAGCAACGGTACCAACTACCTCGTAGTTATCTGCATCGGTTGCTACTACGGTCGCTGTCGCGGTGTAGTTACCTGCCGCGGTCTTGGTGTTATCGGTATAGGTGACGGTTACAAGGCCTGCGTACTCGGTAGGAATAACGAGAGTAACGCCGTGCTCCTGTCCGTCGTAGGTGAAGGTATCCTCTGCGCTCCAGGTGAAGAGGTCAAGGTTAATCTGTATCTTGCCGATGGACCAAGCCTTATCAGCAACGGTGCCAACTACCTCGTAGTTATCTGCATCGGTTGCTGCTACGGTCGCTGTCGCGGTGTAGTTACCTGCCGCGGTCTTGGTGTTATCGGTATAGGTAACGGTTACAAGACCTGCGTACTCGGTAGGAATAACGAGAGTAACGCTGTGCTCCTGTCCGTCGTAGCCAAACGAGGTCGGAGTAGACCAGGTGAATGCTCCGAGGTTAATCTCCGCCTTGGTAATCTTAACTACGATCTCGTCAGAATGGAGAACCGCGGTGTTAATTCCGTCGGTAGCCGTAGCAACGCACACGTAGGTGCCGCTGTCGGAAACGTTAACTACCTCGAAGGAGGGAGTGGTAACGCCGTCAAGCTTCACACCGTCCTTGTACCACTCGTAAGTGTAGGTGGCAGTGGGGTCGCCGGGAGTAACCTGTACGATAAAGGGCTGCGCGTCGTACGTCTTTTCAACGCCTGCGCCTGTGATAAGAGTGAACTTTTTCTCGAGCTGTGCGGTAAGCTTGATATCTCTGTCGGGCATCTCGGTGATGGCGTTGCCATTCTCGTCAACCCAGGAAACTATCTTATTGCCGTTATACTCGGTGGTATCAGCGAAAAACTCGATGTACTCGTACGCGATGCCTGCGGGAAGGAAGCCCTCCGCTACAAGCTCGGTGCCAACGTAGTACTGTACTCTCTTAATCTTCTCGAAGCTGACGTTGATGTCAACCGATGCGGTAACAGTCTTCATATCGATGAAGGATGCTACAAGAGGTCCGTACTTAGCGGAGAGTCTGGTGAGCACGTTCTCAATATTAACGGAGTGAGTGCCCTCGTAGCCGAATTCACCGTTTCCGTCATAGAGGTTCATCAGCGACTTATCGCCGATGCTCTCGGGAATGAGATCAACGAAGCGGGAGATAATGCTCTTAGCCTTGTTGAAGTATCTCTCATACTCCTTAACCTTGTTAACTATCTGCTCATTAGTGAGGTGGGTGAGGTCAACGTACTTGGTGATATACTCACTGGAGAGTATGCCCTCAAAGTCAATTCCCTCAAGAAGCTCAACAAGCTCGTCAAAGGTGAAATCATTGTAGAACACCTCAAACTCATCTACGCTCTTGGAGCAAGCCTTGAAGACCTTGAGCTTAAGCTCCTCGGTGATAAGACCGGTCTTGCAGGCCTTGAGAACCGCCTTGTGGAAGACCTCGGGAACTCTGACGTCAAGAACGTAGGTTCCGTCGGACTCGGTTCTGAAATCAACGTGGTCGGAAATGATGCGCGCGATATCGCGGATGCGCTCATATCCGCCGCCAACGACACCCGTGAGAGTGAAGCTGTAGCTACCGTACTCTGTGGTAACATCAACGTCGTAGGAAAGACGCATCTCGTCATTTTCCATCTCAGCGATATCGCCAAATCTGGGAAGCCTCTTGATAAGCTCCTTGACGGCGCTCGCCTTAACTGCGGTGTCGCCGTTTTCGCCAAACGGACCGAATACGTGAAGCCCGTCGACGTGAACGTTCGTTATGTAATTGATGATGTCGGTCATATCGATGGTCTGTCCGATATTAACCTCTATATCATCCTTGAGCTGCTCGATAGCGATTTCGAGAACCGCCTTTTTGACCTGAGCGAGAA
Organism: Clostridia bacterium; assembly: GCA_017467165.1. Classification (GTDB taxonomy): domain Bacteria; phylum Bacillota; class Clostridia; order Oscillospirales; family CAG-272; genus UBA1740. The sequence goes on from JAFTST010000027.1 coordinate 6,636, forward strand.
TATCCTTGACGTGCTGCTTTGAAATCTTGTCAAGGAAGGAATCTACGTCCGGTCTGAGAGTAACGGTCAGCTCATCAGCGTCATACGAGATGACGCACCAGCCGGTGTCATAGGTTTCGCCGACTGCATTTCCCGACGTGCTGCTTGTATTCCCGGGTGTTACAGTGCCGTCAGCCGCATAAGCAACCGTCGGAGCCACAACACCGAATACCATCACGAAAACGAGCAACATGGTCAGAATAGACCGAAATGTCTTTTTCATAGTGTAAAACTCCCTTCACAGAATTTTTGTAATATATAAATATATTTTTATAGCAAAATTATACCACCGCACGCGCGCGGTTGTCAATGCTTTTTTCCAAAGTAGTGTGATTTCGACAGATAAACCAAATATTTTTGGCACTTTTAACAACAAAACCGCCCAAAAATACGCACGGGGTGGGTCTTTTTCTGCTTTTTTTCGACGGGAAACAAGCTATTACTCGTCCTCGCCACAGCAGTAAGACCTCACCCCGTGTTGATTATTCAGTAGTTTAATTTTGATTTCTCGGATACCTTTTCCGCTCCCGTCTGACTAGAAGCACGGTTATAATAACCGAAGGAATGACGACGAGAACGAGCATTCCAAGAGCAACGTATGCTGCTACGAGAAGACCGAGAATCTCGTCGCTTATCTGCAAACCGTCAGGCTCATCTCTTTTTGGCACGGGCACCATTTCGTATAGCGCGACGTACACCTTATCCTCGGTTACAACGCCTATGGGCTCCGACCAGCCGACGAAATAATATCTGTATTCGCTATCGCTAGGACGGCTTGGCGCCGTTGGCGCGGGTACCGTATCACCGTAGTGCAGCTTATACTTAACCACGGTTTTATCCGCGCTCATGAAGGTTATCTCATACTCGATAAGCGAGGTAACCGCGCAGACCGTGATATCCGAGTCAGGCATAATAAACTCACAGCCGACGATATCAGACTCCGCACCGTCGGGATATACGATAAACAGGCGGTCAAGCGAAACGCCCAGGGGCAAATCAAGAGAAACCGCCACTCTGTCACCACGTCTCACGATATTTGAGGGAACGCTCAGCGTGCCGTGCGCCGCCTGAATAACGTCGAGCTCGTATTCCTCTGCAAGAGTGTAGCGAACTCCCGACTCCGCGGTGAAGCTCAGCCTGCCCTCTTCTGCTGTATAGAAAATGGGAGCTCTTTCTCCGTCCTCGGAGACGGTATATAAGCGGAGCTGCCTTCCGCCTGAGAGCGAAAGAGGAACCGACACGGACAGCTTGAAGGGTGTCTTACCGTCGCCTACCGTCGCGGTGTAATAATAAGCATACTCTCCCGAGGCAATACAGCCAATATCAAGCGTAGTATTGCCGCTATTCAGCATTTGGATTGCCGTGTTATAGCCTATGCTTACGTCCATATAATGAGAAACCAGCCGCACGCCCATAGCTCTCTCTGTGGAAAGCCTGAGCACCCTTGACAAATCAAAGCTGCGTGTGAAGGGGTCGCGGGCAGTTGCAACGAGCGTGTCATCTTCATAGCGGATCTCAGCACCACCCGTGAAGAGAGGCAAAATATATTCCTTATTGAATAACGCGCGATAGGTGACATCGCCCACCACCTTGTCAAGCGGCTTGTCCCAGCCTGCGAAGGTATAGGTATAATATTCGTCGTCAGGCATTTCCGGCGACAAATCAAGGCTCGGCAGGGAGCCGTAGAGATAATTGAGGCAGTATATCTCACCGCCTACGTCAAAGGTAACGGTGTAGCTTTTCGGCGTGGCCTCGAAGTAGGGATAAAGAGCCACGTCAGCATTAACGCAGGAAAGGTCAACCCTCACCCCGTCGCCGTCCATCCAGCCCGAAAAGGCGTAGGTAGCCGCGACGTCCTCATCCTTAGTCGGCACAGCGCCGACGAAATCGGCTCTCGTACCCGAGTCAACCTCGGTCTTATATAGAAATTCTCCGTCCACGCCGTAGAAAAATACGGTGACGGTATCGACGTTAAACAGCTTTTTAGTAATAGTTTCCCTCGCTATGAGGGTCAGGCTGTCGCCCCCGAGCTCTGCCCTTTCGCTAAGCTCTCCCCTATCGTAGAGCGACAGAAGGTTCACCCACTCCTCAGGAGGTATATACTCCTCGGGCTCGACGGGCTCTGTCACCTCTGTGGGAGCAGCCCCCGGATCATCAACCACTATAGGCGGCTCTCCCGGGTTTTCCACCTCGTCGGGACGGGCAGGCACGTAGGGGGGCGTAGGCTTCGTCGGACGGATAACCTCGGTGGGAGCGGTTGGCTCCGTTATCTCTGTGGGATATCCGTCGGCAAGGTACTGCGCGGTATCGGTGTCAATGACATATTCCTTGCCCTCGAGGACCTCGCTCACCGTGGACTTGTGTATCAGGGTGTCGGAATCAAGCTCGTACTTATACTGTCGGGTGGAGGTATTGCTATGTCTTGTACAGCCCTCGCCGCAGTAGGTGTGACAATAGGTCTGCCAATAGCTGTACACGGGGCTGTCGGACAGTCCGTTCGCTATGATAACGAGCTGAGCCACGAGAATCTCGTACTTTCTCGGATAGGTCTGGTTTTTAGCATTCATAGCCGCTCTGACCTTATCGTAGTTATATATCTCGTCAAGCGACTGAACGAGCAGGATTGTATTATCCCTCAGCGCCTCGTAGTTATTGATATAAAACTGATATTTTTCCTCGTCGGTCTTTTTCTCAAAATATGCTGTGAGAATCTCGCGAAGTCTTTCGGTAGAGAGCGCGGCATCGTCAATCAGTCGCTCGTCAACCTTTATAGCGCTGCCCGCGAAGAAATCCTTGTTATTTTCAAGCACCTCGGTGACAAGACTTCCCATTATAGCCGAGTAGGCGGTGCGCGAGTCGGTCATCGGAGTCTTGAAGGTGTCAACGACCGAGAGCTGATACCTGACGAGCTCAATTTTATCAAGATAATCAAGATATTCTACCCTCTTTTTCTCATAGAGGTCAAGAGCGGAGATATATTCGTTGTATTTCGCGAGAGCAGAATTGTACTCCTCGAGGGCTGTCTTGTATTTTTCTTCCTCGATAAGCGCCGTCTCATAGCTCTCCTTAGCGATAAGGTACTTATCGTACTCTGCCTTTTTTTCGGTATAAATTTTCTTCCTTGAGAGATAGTCGGTATAAGCCGCGCAGTCTGCTTCGTATTTCAAAAGCGCCAGAAGATACTCCTCGTAGAGTATCACTCCCGCGTCGTACTCGGCCTTTAACCTGTCGTACTCTGCATAGCCGTCCGCGATTTCCCTGCGAATGCCGTCAATATCGTTATACGCGAGGTTTATTAGCCTGTTGACCTCGGTGGCTGATATAGATATATCAAGAGTATATTCGATTTCTACGGAGGCGTCCTCGTCCTCGGTGACGGAGGAAAAGGCTGCGGTATACTCATCGCCCGCGCTCGAAAACGGTACGGACGTATCAAAAAGCTTGGCGGACGCGGGTATCCAGCGGACACTCACGCCGTCCTTCGTTTCGTAGACGTATTCTCTTGCAGTAACGGTAACAGCTCCCTCGTGATACTCGCAGATAACCGACGAGGTTGTTATTCCCTTATCGTATTTAATCGACACGCCCCCGTGCTTTTCAAGATATTCTCTCTCCTCGGAGGATATTTCCCCACCGACGAAGTATTCGACGATATCGGCTGCTGTGAGCGTCGTTGTGTGCGAGGATGCAGGGCGCGACAGGTCGATGACTCCCACATCTGTTTCAGCCTTGATGGGCAGTATCATCGCCGTCAGAGTAGCCGCCAGAACAAGCAAGCACACAGCACAGCTAAGTATTCTTTTTTTCAACTCTGCCCCTCCTTTGGTCATTTTTTATTCGTCGAGCATAATATTCAGTATCTCCCTGTCGGTGACGGTCATTCCGTCCCTCGCGAGCCTTGAAATACTGTCAATGGTATTTTCCACACCCTTTTTGATAATTCCGTCACCGCCAAGGAACTGTCCTCCCGCGCGGTGAATATTGAAGCCCAGAATTCCGTTTTCAACAGCGGTTGCAATCTTCGCAGCACAGCTCGCCTTCGCACCGTCACAGATGAGTCCCGAGTCAATAGCGAGCGCATTAACGAGAGTGTGCGCCACATCTCTGAAGTTGCCGCCGTGAAGATAGGCAATGCCACAGCCCGCTCCTGCTCCGGCTATAACCGCGCCGCAATATGCCGATAGAGTGCCTATTCCGTGCTTGACGTGTATGGTGATGAGGTTGGACACGCATAGCGCGCGGTAGAGCATATCTCTCGGAAGCCCCATTTCCTCCCAATAAATATATACGGGTATAGAGGCCGTCATTCCCTGATTTCCGCTGCCTGAGTTGATAACCACGGGCATCTCACAGCCGTTCATTCTCGCGTCGCTTCCCGCCGCGGCGTACGCCTTAGCCTTGACGCTGACGTCGGGCGAGTATCGGGACATATAGACTCTGCCTACTCCAACACCCCACTCGCCTTGGAGCCCTTCCTCGGCGATGGCCATATTGCACTCGACCTGTCTGTCTAGCACCTCTCTTATATCCTCTATATCCACAAGCCCTGCGAAATCGACGATTTCCTCGACCGAGAGCTCTCTTTTCTTCTGTTCGATTGCCTCGTTAACCTCACCCCGTGTCAAAACAACGCCATTTTTCTCCACCAGAACGATGTTGGTGTGGCGGTTAGTTATCCTCACGAGCGAGGTATCGCTTCCGTTATGTAGCCTTACTGCTATATCAAATGGATTTTCGCTCTCGGAGAGCGTGAGCGATATCGGGAGCTCGCGAATCTGCCTGTGTATCTCGTCAACCTGCTCGTCGGTAACTTCTGAGATAACCTCGAGCCTCGCATCCGAGCGACCGCCGACAAGTCCCGCGACAAGCGCCGCCTCTATTCCCTTCAGGCCTCTCGTACGTGGCACAACGACGCTCTTGGCGTTCTTGACTATATTTCTGCTGACGGATATCTCACAGCTCGTCGGAAAGCTACCCAGAATATCTCTTGCCTTCGCCGCCGCGTACGCTATAGCGATAGGCTCTGTACAACCCATTGCCAAAGCGAGCTCATCCTTCAGCACCTGAACGTAGTAATCGTACTTTTCCTGTGTCATATTTTCGGGCATATAAACCGCCTTATCAGTCTTGATGTATTTATTTTAGCACACCCCGTGCGAAAAAGCAATGTTTTTGTTGTTAAGAATACAGAGGATTTTTCTGGCTGTGGATTGACAAACGAAGAAATATATCCTATAATATAACACAGCCGAGTAATTAACTCTCTATCGGCAAATTTTCACTTCTCTATGGGTCTGCAAAGGTTTCGACAGGGGATTTGAAGTATGATAAGCGTAGCGCGCCGGATAATCGCGTCAAAATGTCCAAATTAAAAAATAAACGACAACAACACTGTTGCAATGGCAGCCTAAGGGCTGTGCCGCGGCTTAATTATGCCGCCCGTACCGCTTGGGAGGACTACGGCCCAAGCCGTGCGTCAAATCAGTAGTGCACGTGAACCGAGAGTCGCGCCTGTATCGGTCACGCATAAGGGCGCTACCCCGAAGAAAGCCTGTTAATCGGCGTTCAGAGGTGGGAACTCTAAAAGATTAACTGTCTACGGAGAAGGTTGTATGAATAGTTCTTTGGACACGAGTTCGATTCTCGTCAGATCCACCAAAGGAAAACAGGCACCCATTTTGGTGTCTGTTTTCTTTTCCTGACGCGGCTTTTCAAATTCGCCCACGGCGAATTGCCGCGCATTTTATACCACCTCTGCCACGGGATAACACGCCTTAAGCGCTCAAAGATATACATTCGTGCAATTTCTCCTTGATTTTGGTGTATTTTTGTTGTATACTGTAAAAAAGGTGTTAAACCGACTACTCTTAAAGGAGATAGAAAATGAACGCTTACAAGAGGCTGAAAAAGCGCGTATATGAGGTAATTGGACCGACAAAAAAGGGCGATATCGCGTCAACTATCTTTGACGTTGCACTCTGTCTTATCGTGGTGCTTTCCTGCGCCGCGGTAATCGTTGACCTTTTCTTCAATATCAGTGATACGTTCCGTCAGGGAATTGTAGTCTTCGAGCAGGTGACGGTTGCTCTTTTCATTTTGGAGTATCTTATCCGGCTCTGGGTCAGTGATCTCGAGTACCCCGAATGTAATAACAAGGCGCACGCGATCTGGGAGTTTCTGACCTCCTTTGATTCGCTTATAGACGTTATTTCCATAGCCTCCGTCCTTTTCAACGAGATTCCCAAGGAGCTCGCGTTCTTAAGAATGATAAAGCTGATAAAGCTCGTCCGCCTTGTCAAAATATCCGATTACATAAAGGCATCGGGAAAGGGCGAGGACAGAATGAGGCGGATAAAAATCCGCGTCAACGAGATTATTGACAAGGGAAACGAGGGGGATATTCCGTCAAAAATCTTTGATATCGCATCGGTAATTTTGATTTTCCTCTCGGTTCTGTTCGTTCTTGTTGAGACCTTTCCCCTGCCCGACGGCGCGCACAGGGCAATATATATCTTTGAGGTCGTTATAGCCTGTCTGTTCTCCGTGGAGTACGTACTGCGCGTATGGACTGCGCCGATGGACTATCCCGAGCTGCGTCCGGACAAGGCGAGAATGAAGTATATTTTCTCCTTCATGTCACTTGTCGACCTATTGTCAATTATCCCCATTTTCGTCGCCAATCTTCCCACCGCCACGGGAATACTCAAAATCTTCAAGCTATGCAAGATACTGCGTCTGCTCAAGGCGAGCAGGTATCTTAGCAGTATCGCCAACTTCGCGCGCGCGATACAGAAGAAAAAGAAGCAGATTATAATGTCTATAATAGCGATAGCTGTAATTATGACTATATGCTCCGTTCTGATGTACTCATTCGAGAACAAGGAGCAGCCCGATGTGTTCCGGAACGGATTCAGCGGAATCTGGTACAGCATACAGACGATGATAGACGCCGATTCGGACATTGCACCCAAGACGCCTATGGGTCAGGCGCTTTCTACCGCTATGCTGCTTCTCGGAGGCTGTATGTTCGGCGTGCCCGTAGCGATAATCGCCACAGGCTTTGAGGATATGATTGCCGAGCAGGCGGGCGACGAGGCAACTACGGAAATCTACGAAACCCTGAAAATGTACGACGGTATGAGCGAGGAGAGCAAAAAACGCTTCAAGCGCATAATAGACAGCGAAGAGCGAGATGATAATTAGCTCCGCGTCGCAGACAAAACTGTTTTTTATCTTCTATCGCTCACACAAGCAAGAAAAAAAACGCCTCAGTCGAGGCGTTTTTTATATTTTTCTAATCGCACTATTTTTAAATGCTGTTAATTCTCAAAAATTGCTTTGTTTTAGCCCATTGGTTGCACTCGTATGCACGGACGGCGAGGAATGGGTGGGAGGAGTGACTGATAGTCAGAAATTCCAGCGTCTTGTTCCAAGCAGACTCCTTAATCATATCCTTGTACTCAACAGCCTGCGCCATAAATAAATTTCTGTCTATATTCAAGCCTATATCCTTGTCCGCGCCTGCCAAGCGCATACAAATGTCTATCATTTTATCCGCGCAACCGTCGTATACCATAGCCGCCCTGTCCGCAGAGAGCTCACTGCATCTCATCCAATAATAAAACGCCACCTGAATAGGTAGAGAAATCAACGAACCAAACCCCAGAAGCTGCGCCGCGCCGTTGATAATCATTTCACCCATAGTGTGATATAAAACGTGATGGCAGGCGATATGTCCGCACTCGTGCGCCAGAACGGTGGGTATGTATTCGTGCGGCACGGTTTCAAGCAGTCCCGAGGTTAAAACGATAAAGGGCTCGTTATCTCCCGAAGTATATGCGTTGGCACTCGGGTCAAGCTCCAAGTACAGCTCCGGTACCCTTATCCCCAGCCTGTGACAAATGGGAGGGAGCATATCATAATACTCAGGAAGCTGTTTTTCGGTTATTTTGATATTGCTCGCCATATTGGCAATCCGCAGCTGCCTTTCGCTCCAGATTTTCATAAAGCCCCTGAGCAAAGGGGTAAAGCCCGGAATAGCGGTAAGCGCCTTGAGGGCTTTTTTGTCGCTGTCGTGCACATATCTGTCACTGTCTATGCTGCACCTTTCGTAAATTTCGTTCATAGTACCTCCCATAGTATAAAAATAAAAAGTGCGCCGACCGAAATCAGCGCACAAAAACGCAAATTCCAGTCGTCGCCAAACAAACTATATACAGATTAGGCATATTTCTATACTTTCTCGTGTACGGAACCTGCATTTTATCAAATTCAACACAAAAAAGTATATCCCAAAAAAGGTATAAATATCCCTGAAAAGAAAAATACACCCATTGACTGTATATTTAGTTTGTTTGGCAATATCATTATACTACAAATATCGACATAAGTCAAGAAGAAAAAACAGGACTCGATTTTTTTCGAGTCCTGAATAAAATAAGGTATATTTTCAAAAATTCGGGTTATGCTTTTTCCTTCTCCTCTGTGCTATCGACAGCCACCCTCACACCGTGCGAGAGTCCCTTCGCCCTATAATAAATATAGGTAATAACTGCGGCGAGCACCCAGCCTGCCGGGAATGCCATAACGATGGGGAGAATTGTGTTGGAGATAAAGTTAGCCATAATATACAGATAGACCTGTCTGAAGACAACGAAGGAGCCCAGCATAATTATCATCGGCACGAGGCTGTTTCCCGCGCCGCGCAGAGCGCCCGAGTATATCTGGTTGGCACACCAGAAAAGGTAGAAGGGCGTCAGGAATCTCAAGAACATAACGCCGAAGTCATAGACAATCGGGTCGCTGTTAAAGAAGGTGACAAGCGGTCCCGAGAAGATAATCACGGGGACGATAAGAAGCGCTGTGGAAATAAGCGACATAACGAAGGCGGTATCCGCGCCCTTCTCCGCTCTTTTCAGCTGGCCGCAGCCGAGATTTTGTCCGACGAAGGTTGTTGAGGCAAGTCCGAGCGACTGCATCGGAAGAAGAATTACCTGGTCAATCTTGGTATACGCCGTCCAACCGCCCATAGCTCCCTTATCAAAGTAATTGATATAGCTCTGGACGAACATATTCGAGAACGAGGTTATAGCCATCTGCAGAGCGGCGGGTATTCCAACCTTGATTATTCTTCCGAGTATTTCCTTATCGAGCCTGACGCTCCCTAAGGACAGCTTGACGCAGGAATCCGTACGGATAAGCGTTATAACCACGAGCACGGCGGATATTCCCTGCGCTATTATGGTGGCAAGGGCAACTCCCGCGACTCCCATTCCGAGCCACAGCACGAAGGCGAGGTCGAGCACGGTGTTGGTGAGTGCAGATACGATAAGGAAAACAAACGGACGGCGGGAATCACCGACCGCGCGCAGAATACTCGCTCCCATATTGTATATCATAAGCCCCGAGATTCCCGAAAACCATATTGACAGATATGTGGTAGCCTCGACGGCGACGTCATCGGGCATATCGAGGATAAGCAGAAACAGCGGAATAAGCAGAAGTCCGAGCGCTGTGAAGACAACGCACAAAACCACGGTCATAACCACCGAGGTGCCCACCGTGTCACGAACCTTATCGTATCTTCCCGAGCCAAAAAACTGTGAAATAACGACTCCCGCGCCGCTTGTCAGACCTATGAAAAAGCCAATCATAAGGTTGGTGACCGACGCCAGAGTGCCTACGGCTGAAAACGCGGCGGTGCTGACGAAATTGCCGACCACCCAGGTATCAACCGTGTTATAAAGCATCTGAAATAAATTTCCAAGCAGCAGGGGTATAGCGAAGGCGATAAGATGACGCGTGATGCTTCCGCTCGTCATATCTATATCGGTTCTTCCCCTCTTAACTTCCGTTCTCATTTTCTGAAAATCTCCCGAGGACCTAGTCCTCTTTTCTGTATATGAAGGCGCGCCCGACCTTTCTTCGTGACAAAAGCCCAAGCTCGCATAATAATCTTAGTGAATAATAGGAATACCTCGACCTTGATTTGGATAGGCGGAGAAAATCCCGAGAGGAAAACTCCTGCGGTAGCCCCTCGGGCAGAAAAATGCCATAATCCGAGGCAGATAAAAGCTCAATCTCGTCGAGTATATCCGTTGGTATACATTCGAGGGCGGTCGCCCTTTTCTTCCTGTCAACGCCATAGCCGTCAAGCGCTCTGTATTCGTCGCACTCAAGCATAAGAATACGCACCCGAAAGCCCGCTCTGCCTATAAATTCCCTGAGCTGATAGAGCTCATACGCCGAGTCGTAGACGGTTTTTCCCTTGATGCTTCTTTTCGTCGACACAATTTCTCCCGACTCCCTATCAAGCCAGCGCACTCTCTTTCTCGCTACTATGGGGTGCACCACGGTGACGGGATATTCGGGAAGAAATTTCTTCAGCTTCGGCGCGAGGTAGGAAAACGCTCTGCGCTGAATTTCGAATATCCCCTCGCCGTTGTATATATCAGCGACACTTCCCGAAAGCTCTATCTCGTGACGGGTGACGTCGGGCTCGATATACAGCTTTATCGCGCGGTGCATCACCTTCTCGGACAGCGTTCCTATGCCCGAAAACAGGTCGGGCGAGTCGGAGATGGCTCTCGCTGTCGCAGACTTAAACCTCTCTCTGTCAAGCAATTTCTTCTGTCCTCGTCACGTCAATCCAGCCCACGAGCTCCGATGCGAGCTCAAGCTCGGGTATAGTGAGCTCGACTGCGTTATTCGGCTCTCCCGCCGCTGGAAATACGGTGTCAAACCTTCGTAGCGAGCAGTCAAGATAAACCCTGACCCCATCGTTAACTCCAAACGGGCAGACTCCTCCCACGGCGTGACCTATGAGCCCTTCAACCTCGGCGAAGGGAATCATTTTCGCCTTCTCACCGAAGCTATCCTTGTATTTTCTGTTATCTATCTTCGCATCTCCCGCAGTAACTATGAGAACAGCTCCACCCGAGGTGAGAAAGGAGAGAGTTTTGGCAATTCTCGCCTCCTCTGTCCCAAGCGCGACAGCCGCGAGGGCAACCGTGGCGCTCGATACTGGGAAGGTGCGTATTCTCTCGGAAAAGCCGTATTTTTCAAGATGCGCTTTCGCTTTTTCAACTGACATATTATTCCTTGCCCTATGTGTGGGCGTTTTCTTACTTTTTCTCGGCGAGTCTGCGTCCCATCAGGACACCCATAACCGACGCCATCATCAAGCCGCGGGTCCAGCCCGACGAGTCACCGAGGCAATAGAGCCCCTTGACGCTCGTATTGAACTTTTCGTCCATCTTGACTCTGTTGGAATAGAACTTGAGCTCGGGGGAGTATAGCAGGGTTTCATACGCGGCAAATCCGGGTACAACCTCGTCGACCGCCTTGATGAAGTTGATAATATTCATCATCGCTCTGTAAGGCATAGCCGCGGTGATATCGCCCGCTACCGCATCGGGCAGGGTGGGTCTGACGTTGGACTCGTCGAGCTCCTTCTGCCAGGTGCGCTTTCCGTCGAGAATATCTCCGAAGCGCTGAACGAGAATTCTTCCCGCGCCGAGCATATTGGTGAGCTCTCCTACCTTCTTCGCATACTCTATCGGCTGATTGAAGGGTATGGAGAAATTGTGGGATACGAGTATGGCGAGGTTGGTGTTGTTGCTCTTGGTGTCCTTGTAGGAGTGGCCGTTGACTACCGCGAGGTCGTCGTCATAATTCTCCTGACTGACAAAGCCGCCGGGATTCTGACAGAAGGTGCGCACCTTGTTCTTGAAGGGCGCGGGGTGTCCGACGAGCTTCGACTCGTAGAGCACGTTATTGACCCTCTCCATAACCTCGTTTCTGACCTCAACGCGCACGCCGATATCAACCGTGCCGGGCTGATGCGCTATGTTGTGCTCCTCGCAGAGCTTTTCAAGCCAATCCGCGCCGCGTCTTCCCGTAGCGACAACCACGGTGTCGGCAGAAATTGTGACGGTTTCGCCATTTATCCTGGCTATAACGCCCGTGCATACCTCGTCCTCGGTGATAACGAGGTTGAGGCACTCGGAGCTGAACTCAATCTCAACTCCGCCAGAGAGAAGATACTGCTCTATGGCGTAGTAAATTTCCTGCGCCTTCTCGGTGCCGAGGTGACGAATGGGGCAATCTACGAGCTTAAGTCCCGCCTTGATGGCGTTTCGGCGGATTTCCTTCTTCTCCTCGTCAAAGCCGAGTCCCTCAATGTGCGTATCCGCGCCGAACTCGAGATATATTCCGTCGGTATATTCTATTGTTTTTCTGGCAAGCTCCGCACCGATAAGGCTGGGCAGATCTCCGCCGACCTCCTCGGACAGAGAGAGCTTTCCGTCAGAGAAGGCACCCGCGCCAGAAAAGCCCGTGGTTATGGCGCAGGGCTTGCAGTTGACGCATTTTCCCGTCTTTCCCTTAGGACAGGAACGCTTTTCTATAGCCTTACCCTTCTCTATGATAAGTATGCTCTGCTTTGAGCCTCGGCGAAGCATCTCAAGCGCGGTGAATATACCCGCGGGACCTGCGCCGACTATGATAAGATCGTATTTTGTTTTCATATAAGCTCCTAACAATTAAGACTGCCTCTGAATTATGCGGGCAGAAAATATATAACCCTGACCTCTGCGCCAAGCCCGTCGAGCAGGTCGCGCGCGTCGGATATCAAGGAAACGGGCTCGCCGCTGTTGGCAACGAGGACGCATCTGTCGGTAAGGGCGGGTATATCGACGAGGTCGAGAAGAAGATTTGCCGCCGGCAGAGCGAGAATAACGACGTCAAAATCAGCCCGACAGAGCGAAACAAGCTCACGAAGACGGTTGACGGAGACATAGCCGTCCTCCGTCTGCTCGCCTGCGATGATAACGTCAAAGCCCTCGTCAACTCCAACGACCGTGGGAGTTGCTCCCTCGGAGATAAATTTATCAAGTCCAATGACACCTTTGGTGTCAATCTCCGCAAGCTCGGCGAGCATAGGAGAGCTCGTGTCGCACTCGACAAGGAGCACTCTCTTTCCTGAGGCAAGATAGGACTCCGCCACAGAGAGCGCCGCCTCGGGATTGGCGTAGGAGGCTGAGGTTATGGCAACTACACCCTCCTCGGTGTCCATAGCGCTTCTGACCATACCGCCTGCGGTAAGATAGTTGTAGGTAACGACCTCGGGGGGAATCTCGTCAGCCCTCTTTTCGTCATAGAATAGGTCGGGGAGCGCAACCACGGCTGTGCCAAGCTCAAGGAGCTGCTCCTTTCTTCTCGCCTTGTTGTCAAAGACGTAGAGAAGGAAGCATACGACGTAGCTGCCGACAAAGCCAAGCGCGGCGAAAAGAACCGCGTATTTAACGGGCGAGGACCTGGCAACGCGAATATCCCTCTCGGAATAGACCTCGCCGATTCTGGCAATATACTGTTCAACCTCTCCCTCGCTCACGCCGTTGACCTCCGCGATGACTGTAAGCACCGCAGACTGCACGGCTAAAATTCCGTCGTAGGTCATCTCCGCGCTCTTCGAGGAAACGTATACTGTGAAAACGAAGCTGTCCTCGGAGCTTTTTCCCGCGGACAACATACCCTTAAGCGTCGCTACCGCCTCGTCCTCTGTGCAATTCCATTTTGTATCAAGCGCGCCGCTCTTGACAGCGCGGATAAGCAGTATGCTCTCTCCCATAAGCTCAATATAGTTGCTCGCCATCTGCGCGGCGCCCATAGTCTGAGATTGGTTAACTCCACTCGAGGCGGATTTCACCCAGAAGGATGCCTCTGCTACGTAGGTCGGCTTCCTGTATGCCGAGGCGTATATTCCGCCGATAGCTCCTGCGGCAACCGTGATTATAGAAATCACAAGCCAGAAGGCGACGAATACCTGCCAGAATGTTTTTATACCGAATTCAGTATTTTCTTTCATTTTGAGCTCCTGTTAGTTATTTTCATTCCGCCGCATCGCCATATAGGATACCTCCGCGGCAGAAGGGTCCATGTTGCATTTCAGCTCCACGAGGCGCACACAGCCGACCAGCCTGTCAGCAAGGCGCATAGTGGCGACGGTTGCTCTCGCATCCGCCTTTGGCAGATACATCTGGGTGACAAGTCTAGTCACAACGCTGTCCGCAGGCACCTCGGAGGCAGTGTTCTCCGCTCCGCGCCCGAGAAAGGCTATCGCCCTGAGAGGCGCTCGCTCGTTGACTCCGTAGCCCTCCTTGCCCTTCCAGGGCGTGCCGCAGGCGTATGGCACTCCGTCAAAAAACCTGATAATAGGCTTATCGCCGTTAAGGTAGTGCACTCTTTTTCCAAACCTGTCAAGCCAGAGCCTCGTGTGCGTGGTTTTTCCCACTCCGCTCTTCGCCGTGAAGGCATACGCCTCACCGTCGAGATTAAGCACCGCGCCGTGAAAAACGAAGGCGTCATAAAACGGCAGTCTTTCGGCAATATTCCGATAAACCACTATTGATTCAAGATAACCGTCGGGAAAAACGCACTCAGAGCATTCTCCCTCTTTTCTTATCTGCTCGTCGGTTGCCCTGACGGTGAATACCGGCGGCTCGTCGGTGAGATAATCCTTGGCGAGCCGTTCTATATAATCGTATCTGTTATCAATGCCGATCGGAAGCCCGGCAATTTTAATAATAATCATTGAATATCCTCTCAGCTACCCTGTGAAATATATACTTCCTGAAGCTCGGTGTTGCCCGGCTCAAACCAGATGCTGCCGAACTGAGCGGCAGTACCTGCATAGCGCACACTCTCGATGGACTCACAGCCGAAGAAGGCGTTCCTGTAAACCGTGTACAGACTGAGCGGAAGGCTGACCCTAACCATAGAATCACAGCCATAGAAGGCGTTCTCGCCAATTTCTCTGACGCCCTCGTGTATCGCGATATCGACAAGCTCGCCGCAGCCGTAGAAGGTTGACGCGGGAATCGACTGTAATGAATCCGAAAGGGCGACGTAGAATAGCGAGGGGCATTCGAAGAACACGCCCGTGCCCATCTCGGTAACGTTATTTCCCATAGTGAGCCTTTCGAGGTTGTGACAATCCTGAAAGGCGCTGCTTCCTATGACCTCAACCGATTCGGGAAGCTCCAGAACAATGAGCGAATCGCACCACAGAAACGCCTGCGACTCGAGCACGCGCAGCTTTTCATTCCATTCAATCTCGGAAAGCCCCGCGCAGCCCGCGAAGGCGCTGGAGCCTATCACCTCGAGCTCCCTCGGGAGCTCTATTTTCTCTATCGAGCTCACCGAAAGAAAGGCTCCGTCGCCGATAACCGTAACGGTTTTCGCCATTTTAACCTTTTCAATCGATGTACACCGCGCGAACATATTCTTGGGAATGGCGTATTTCAACCCGCGCACGTCCACGCGCTCGAGCGAGGTGCAGTATTCAAAGGCGCTCTCGCCCGCGACGGTAATATGACTGAGGTCGGATACCTCGAGCGAGGAACAGCCGTAGAAGCTGTACGCTCCGACCTCGGTAAGCTTCCGTGTGAAATCAAAGTCAGAAAGCGCGCTCGCGCCATAAAATCCAAATGACTCGACGACCCTCAGCCTTCTCACTCTGCCGACAGCGGTGAGCGAGGAGCAATGCTGAAAAGCAGAGCGACCGATACGCTCGGTTTTCTTTGGCAAATCAATCTCGGAAAGCGATGTGCAGTTATAGAAGCTGTCGAGCGAAATAACCCTGTAATCCTCGCTTATATTGACCTGTGTCAGATTGGTACAGCCCATCGCTATACCGACGGGGGTCGAGCCGCCCCCCTCAAGAGTAAGCGACCTTAAATTTTCGCACTCGAGAAGAAGGTATCTTCCCGCGGTGCAGTGCGACGGCAGGGTGAAGGACTCAAGACCGCTCTTAGCAAAGGCGTAGTCCTCGATATATTTAATATTTTCACCTATGGTGAACTCTGAAAGCGCGGGGGTTATCGCGAAGGCGCGGACGCCAATCGCCTCACAGCTCGACGGCAAAATTACCTCTGCAAGCGAGAGGCAGTTTCCAAACATATAGTCGCTGACGCGGGTAAAGCCATCGGGAAGCTCGATACTGACCAGGCCCTCACAGCCGCTGAAGGCGTAGGCGCCCGCTTCCTTAAGCTTTTCGGGGAGTCTGACGTCACACAGCACCTTGCAGTCGGCGAAGCATCTCTCTCCGATTTTCGTCACACTCGCAGCCGACAGGTCTATCTTCTCCAAAAGCCTCGCTCCGTCAAAGGCGAAGTCGGATATATATTCAACAGACGCGGGAAGCTTAACCTCAACGACCGCTATATTATCCGAAAATGCGGATACGATGCCGCGAACAGTATCGGGAAGCTCAACGGACACGCCTACGGTGCGCTCTACCTGCGCTCCTCCGACGGTCAGGTGTCTTTTTATAGTCCTGCTGTATTCTCCGTCAACGAGCGCGCCGGTGCTGTCCCTTTTCGCATTGAACTTGATAAGCAGTCCGTTACCGACCACCACCAGCTCGTCCTTCAGGGATTTGTAGGCGGGTGTTTCGTCGAAGGCGCGTCCGCCGATATGAGTGACGCTCTCGGGAATGGAAATAGCCGACTCACCCTGCGAGCTATCGCAGGTGATAACCGAAAGCCCCGTCGCGTTATGAAATGCGTAGTTGCCAATCTCAACAAGACCTCTCGGGAGCACTACCCTTTTCAGCCCTGCGCAGTCGGCGAAGGCTCGCGCGTGAATATACCTGACTCCCTCGGGGATAACACACTCCTCAAGGGTCGAGGACTGAGGAAAGCACATCAGCCTTCCCACCCTGATATCAACGAGCGCCCCGCTCTCGGAGGAATAAAGCCCGTTTCCCTCGGAGACGGTAATCTCCGAAAGAGCGTCGCAGTTTCCAAAGGCGTCCTCACCGATATACTCAACGCTCGCGGGAATGCTGACCTTGGTGATGGAAACACAGCCCTCGAGGGCGGATTTTCCTATGCTCTTAATTCCCTCAAATGAAAGCTCGGGGAGCTTCTCACAGCCATAGAAGGCGTACTCGGACACAGTATCAAGCTCTGCGCCCCACTTGACCGACACGAGAGAATAACAGTTAGCGAAGCAATAGGCGGGCACGGCGAGGATTTTCTCGGGCAGCTCAATCTCCGAAATATCCGTACCGAGAAGCGCGGAATCTCCGAGAAGCTCGAGCGTATCGGGGAAGGAAATCTCCTTCAGCGACCGACAGTTATAAAACGCGGAGTCGCCTATGCAGGCAAGCGCGCTGCCAAGGGTGATTTCTTTCAGCGAGGAGCATTCGTAGAACGCCGCGCGCCCTATTTCCCTGACGAAATCCCCGAGAATAACGCTCGATACGTTTTTCGCATAGAACGCGCCCTCTCCTATAACCGTAACGAGTCTGCCATCTATCGCGGTGGGCACCCGCACGTCGACCTCGTCGCCAAAATAATTAAGTATCTCAATGTTACCGTCATCGGTAACAGAATATTCCAGGTCATCGTAGGTATAGACCTCTCGCTCCCCTCCCTTATCGCGAAGGACGATAAGAAGAGTAACCGTCAGGGCAACTGCCGCGACGAGTAAAATTATGAGCGCTATACCCCATCTTGATTTTAATAATTTCATATTTTTCCTTTAATACGTGCGTAAAATATACTTAACCTTTAAAATTATACACCCTCGCTGTCGCTTTGTCAATCATAGCCCCTCTATTTCGGATAAATTAACAGTATTTTTCGTCAATTCTTGCCAACCGACGCGGGATATACCGGAATAAATCCCAAGTCAGAGGACAAAATAATGGTATCTATGGAAAGGAAGTGTGATACTATGAAAAAAATTCTAACCGCCCTGCTCCTCATTTCGCTTCTTGTCGGGGGCACCCTGACGCTCGCGGGAGCTGAGGGCTTGGGCTCGGGGTTCTCGGTCGTGAGCGGCGAGGTAACTATGATAAAATCGGGCATAGCCGGAAAAAAGCTGTATTTCTCGGACGGTGATTTCAAGAGCGCCTTCGCCGTAACCGACTTTGACAGCATAACCATAACCAGACTTCCGTCCTCAAAGGACGGAACGCTTCTCTCGGCGGGCAGACGGATAAGCGAGGGTCAGACTATAAAAAGAAAGCACATAGCCTCTATGATATTCGTTCCCTCCTCCGACTCTGTCGCCGAGGCGTCCTTCTGCTTCATTCTGCGAGGGGCGGGCTGCGGCGAGGAAACCGAGTGCAGAATGAGGTTCTCCGAGGTGACTAACCGCGCGCCCGAGACCCCTACCGAGAGTGCCGCGGCTCTTGGCGTAACCACTCAGTCCGAGATTTCGATTTTCGGCAGAATGGAGGCGACAGACCCCGAGGGAGATGCTATGGAATTTATCGTGGTGGCATTTCCGAGAAAGGGCTCGATAACCGTCACCGACAGCGCCGAGGGAAAATACCGATACACGCCGAGGGCGGATTATCTCGGCTATGACAGCTTCACCTACGTTGCCCGCGACGAGTGGGGTAACTATTCCGAGCCCGTGACGGTTGACGTTCGGGTTATCGACAGAATGTCCAACGAGGTTTTCGCCGATATGACCGACCGCAGCGAATATAACGCCGCCGTTGCAATGAGCGCTATGGGCATAATGTCGGGCTACACCGAGGGTAGCCTCAGCTACTTCAACCCCGAGGGAGCGGTCAGCAAGGCGGAGTTCGTGGCTATGGCTATGAAGGCGTACGGAATAAGGCAGAACAGCTCATACAGGATGAGCTTCTTCGACGATAACGCCGATATCCCTGCCCACCTTGTCTGCTACGTTGCCACGGCGCAGAAAATGGGAATTATCGACGGAGATTTCACCAAGGACGGCCTGATATTCAATCCCAATTCGGCAATCAATCTCTACGAGGCGGCGGTTATAATGTCAAGGATAATGGGCATTGGCGCGAGCGGTGAGGAGGACGAGCTGAGGGAGAATGAAACCGTGCCAAGCTGGGCTCGATCGGACGTGTACGCTATGTTCACTCTCGGAATATTCGAGGGCGAGTGGGATACGGTCAACACCGAGGAGTCGGTCACAAGAGCCGCTGCGGCTGAGTATCTGTACCGTATGGTCAAAAGCAAGCAATAGCTCGGGCGCTCCACGGTAGCCGGAAAGGCGGCACTTCCCGGCTCTGTCTATCCTTGAATTTCGAGATTTAATCAAAAAGGCATTTACAAGCCCGCGTTTTTTTGATATAATATATTCAAAGAAACGTACAGGAGGGGTATATATGTCCGGGAAAATTATAATAACCATCGCGCGACAGTACGGCAGCGGTGGCAGAGAAATCGGCGAGAGAGTTGCAAGGGAGCTGAATATCCCCTGCTATGACAGAGAGATAGTAACCGACGCGGCGAATAACGGAAATCGTGACGAGGACGTTATAATCAACGCCGAGGAAACGGCGGCAAATTCCCTGCTCTACACTCTGGCTGTCGGCTCGAACATTCTTGGCACAACCGGCCGCTTCGGCTACAGAATGCCGCTTAACGATAAGCTTTTCATTCTTCAGTCCGACGTTATCAGAGAATACGCGAGAGCGGGCAGCTGTGTCGTTATCGGCAGATGCGCCGACTACGTGCTGAGAGATGAGAAAAGCATTCTCAGAGTGTTCGTCTACGCGGATATAGATACCAGAGAGGCGAGAATCAGAGAAAGACACCCCGAAATCAAGTCGACGCATATCGTGGACGTGATTAACAAGACGGATAAGCGTCGTTCCTCGTACTATAACTTCTACACGGGAAACAGATGGGGCAAGCACGAGCACTATGACCTGCTGATTAATTCCTCTACCCTCGGGATTGACGGCGCGGTCAGGCTTATCATAGACTGTGTCAAAAATATGAAATAGCCCGACGCGAGGTCAGAATAGAATAGGAAAGAGAGAGCTTTTCGGCTGAAAACCGAGCTGTTCTCTCTTTCTGCTTGATAAAGGTGCTTCCGCTGACGCGGCACATCTGTTTCTTCGTTTCTTTCTGATATTGGCAAGATAATTCTGAATTTTCCGGAGAAATATTGCAAAATGTGTATCGTTGTGCTATTATAAGTACAATAAACCGATTTGGAGATAACCGTGAAGATACTACACAGCAGAGCTATTGAGAGCGAGTCCTTTCTCGTCGAGCACAGAATAATAGAAGCGCCCCTGAGGGATAGCTTTTCCCCGCGTATCCACGAGGCTTGGGAGCTGTTCTTTTTCTTGAAGGGAGAGGTTACGTACAGGGTTGAGGGAAAACAATACGTCTTAAGGAGCGGAGACCTCGTCCTCTCCCGTCCGTCAACCTTCCATCACCCCGAGCCGACCTCGGAGGCGATATACGAGGCATACAGCCTGCTCATCGATGACGGTATGATACCCAACGGCATCCGCCG
Source organism: Clostridia bacterium (assembly GCA_017467165.1). GTDB lineage: Bacteria > Bacillota > Clostridia > Oscillospirales > CAG-272 > UBA1740. The sequence goes on from JAFTST010000027.1 coordinate 26,985, forward strand.
CTCGATACCCGAGGGGGTTGAGGTATTCTCCTTTGGAGATGGGGGGCGAATGGCAGACCTCTTTGAAAAATTCAAGCTGTACTCTGACACCTTCTCGGGCGATGAGCTGCTTACACTTGTTAAGTGCATCGTTACCGAGATAATATACAACCTCGCTATTGAGGATAGCTTCACCGTCCGCCACGCGACACAGAATTCCTTGATTGAAAGGGCTCTTGACTACATCGACGAAAACCTGACACAGATACGCGGAATTGACGAGATATGCGAGAGGCTCTATATCACCAAGAGTCACCTGCACCACCTCTTTATAAAAAATCTCGGCGTGACGCCGAAAAGATATATCAACTCAAAACGGCTCCTTATGGCGCAGGGGCTGATGCGCGCGGGAGTGAGCGCCACGGAGGCGGCACATATGGTTGGCTTCGAGGACTACGCCACCTTTTTCCGCAACTATAAGAAGCACTTCGGCTGCAGTCCGTCGGAAAACCCGAAAAAAACGCGGCTGATGCCGACGTAGAGCTGAGTAGTCAGGAGCACGTCAGAAAGGGCAGACACGCCTATGTGTCTGCCCTCTCAATTTATTAAGTATTTTCGATTGGTCAAAAATCAGAACTCCCCTGGATACACTCCGTCAGCCTTGAGCTGTCTGAACGCCTCGACGACCTGCGCCTTATCCTCCTTGTAGGTAACTCCGTGCCACTTATCCTCGTTATCAAGAACGCGCACGTCGCACAGTCCCTCGGAAATGAGGTCGGAAACCACACCGGGAAGGAAGAACTCGCACTTCTCGGGGTTCTTCGGAAGGTTTTCGTCAAGGACGCGGGGGAAGCGCTTTCTGCACTCCAGAAGATAGGACGGGGTGAAGCCCCAGAGGTTCATGGAAACGAGCGTTTCGGGGTCAAGCTCGGTGTCAACGCCATCCTCGGTGTAGTATATGCTACCGTCGGGTCTGATGCCTATTTTCGTGCGCTCGACAATCTCTGTGAGCATACCGTTCTCATAAGAGCAGAGTCCGCGCGAAACAGTGCCCTTTTCGGTAACGGTGTTCTTGATGCGGTAGCCAACCATAGCGTAGTGGTACCTGCCGTCGTCTTCAGTATTTTTCAGAAAATCATAGATTTTCAGAAATGCGTGCGCTCCGTAGTAGTCGTCCGCGTTGATAACCGCGAAGGGCGCGTCAACCGTGCCAAGACAGCACAGGAGCGCATGTGCTGTGCCCCAGGGCTTTTTTCTTCCCTCGGGGACGCTGTACCCCTCGGGGAGCTTGTAGAGCTCCTGATATACGTACTTGACGTTAATATCTTTGTCTGCAAGGTGCGCGTCTATAACCTCGCGAAACTCCTTTTCAATTTCCTTCTTGATAATGAAGGTGAAATCGCGGAAGCCGGCGCGGATAGCATCATAAATTGAAAAATCTATAATGATATGTCCCTCGTCGTCCACCGTATCAATCTGCTTAAGACCACCGTAGCGGCTGCCCATTCCTGCCGCCATAATAACAAGCTCGGGATTTTTCATTCGTGTACTCCTTGATTTTTAATATTCCAACACTATTATATATTCACTCGCCGACAATTTCAAGTAGAAATTGAGTAATTTATTTGTAAAATAGCATTTTGCCGTTTTATTTTACAAAAAAGTCAAAAAAAGGTCTGTGATACTTGAAAAATCGGTGGATATGTTATATAATTAAGAAAAATAAAATTAGAAGGACGGACAGGATATGAGCAACCTACATATTATCGACCACCCCTTAATTCAGCACAAGCTGACGATAATGAGAGACAAAAACACCTCGTCAAAGGATTTCAGAGAGCTTCTTGACGAGATTTCGATGCTGATGGGCTACGAGATTACAAGAAACCTGCCGCTTGAGGATGTGGAGATTGAAACTCCCATACAGAGGGCTACCTGCAAGAGAATAGCGGGAAAGAAGCTGGCGGTCGTGCCTATTCTGCGCGCGGGACTCGGTATGGTGGACGGTCTGCTCAGGCTCGTGCCCGTAGCGAGAGTGGGTCACATCGGTCTGTACCGCGACCCCGAAACGCATCTCCCCGTAGAATACTACTGCAAGATGCCCCCCGATATTGACAAGCGACTGGTTATCGTGGTTGACCCGATGCTCGCCACGGGCGGCTCGTCAGCTGACGCTATCACTATGGTTAAGGCAAGGGGCGCCAAGAGCATTCTTCTGATGTGTCTTGTAGCCGCTCCCGAGGGAGTCAAGAAGGTCATGGACGAGCACCCCGATGTAGATATATACTGCGCGTCTCTCGACGAAAAACTCAACGAGCACGCCTACATTATCCCCGGTCTTGGCGATGCGGGCGACAGAATTTTCGGTACGAAATAATAGATGCGCGAGATAAGGATAGAAAAAAACGACTCAGGACAGCGGCTTGACAAATTTCTCACCAAGGCGCTTGGACTGCCTCCGAGCTTCATATATAAGTCGATAAGGCTGAAAAAAATCAAGCTCAACAGAAAGCGCACCGAGGCTAGCGTTATACTCTGCGAGGGCGATACCCTGCAATGCTTTCTTGCCGAGGAATGCTTTGCCGCGCTGGACGGCGCGGGCGCTGAGTGCTCTCTTGACAGAATAACTCCGCATCTCGATATAGTCTATGAGGACGAAAATATAATTCTTCTCAACAAGCGCCCCGGCGTTTCGGTCCACGAGGACGAGGACAGCGGACAAAACACCCTGATAACTCACGTACAGGCTTACTTATACGGAAAGGGCGAGTATAATCCGCGCGACGAGCAGAGCTTCGCGCCGGCACTCTGTAACCGTATAGACAGAAACACGGGCGGCATAGTCATAGCGGCGAAGACCGCAGAGGCGCTGAGGATTATGAATGAGAAAATCAAGCTTCGCGAGCTCGACAAGTTTTATCTTGCCGCAGTCCACGGAGTGCCGAAGAAAAAGGAGGACACCCTCCGAGGCTTTCTTCTGAAGGACGAGAAGAACAACATCGTCCGCGTGTATGACAAAAATCCCCCGAGGGGAGCTAAAGAGATAATCACCAAGTACCGCGTAGTAGCGGAAAGTTGCGAGAGCGCGCTGCTCGAGGTCGAGCTTCTGACGGGAAGGACGCACCAGATAAGAGCGCATATGGCGTTCATCGGTCACCCCCTTATCGGCGACGGAAAATACGGAATCAACAAGGCTGACAGAGCCCGTGGCTACAAGTATCAGGCGCTCTACTCATACAAGCTCCGCTTTTCCTTCAAGGGTGAGAAAACCGCCCTTGATTATCTTAACGGCAAGGTCTTTTCCATACCCAAAAGGGATATATATTTCACTAAGGATTTCTTTTAATCCAAAAAGTGCAGACGCAACAGAATCCACCGCGAAAATTGTAGCGGTGGATTTTTCATATTGTTATATATCACAATCGGACAAAACGAGGCTACAAGAGGGGCTAAAAGCCCTTTTTCGTCGCACGGGGTACCCCATTGCCAGAAACTGCATTTGAAATCCGAGGTGAGTTATGCTATAATCAAAGAGCGGGTGGCGCTCCCCTTTTTTCGAGTGCGCCAACCGAAAAAACAATTATGGAGGTACGCAGAATGAAAAAGCTGTTAGCTATATTTTCGTGTGTGATGCTACTCACCCTTATGCTCACTGTGAGCGTATCGGCGGCGTCTTCCCATACGGTCGTCCGAGGTGACACTATGTGGAAAATCGCGGTAAGATACCGGGTGGGTATCAGTGAATTGAAGGCGGCGAACACACATATAAAAAATCCCGACCTTATATATCCCGGTCAGGTTCTGACTATTCCTACCGTTAACCCGGGCGTCGAGGCATACGAGCGTGAGGTTGTACGCCTTGTCAATGAGGAAAGAAGAAAAATGGTCTTAGGTGAGCTGACACATAACTGGGAGCTCAGCAGGGTTGCCGATATAAGTCACAGGATATGAAGGACAAGGCATATTTCTCTCACATAAGCCCGACGTACGGCTCACCCTTTCAGATGATGAGGAGCTTCGGTATTTCATACAGAACAGCCGCGGAGAACATAGCGAGGGGTCAGGCGACTCCCGAGGCGGTGGTTAAAGCGTGGATGAGCTCCCCTGGACACAGAGCCAACATACTTAATCCGTCATTCACAGAGATAGGCGTAGGCTACGTCACAGACGGAAGATACTGGACGCAGATGTTCATAGGCAGATAATATACATACCGCCAAAAAAAGCGGTCGGAGCCACAAAATCGCGCTCTGACCGCTTTCGTTTTTCATTTTTCACTTAGTTCCCGTTGAGCCAAATCCGCCACAGCCGCGCTCGGTATCCGAAAGCTCCTCGCATTCGCACAGCTCTGCCGCGATATAGGGCATTATAACAAGCTGCGCTACCCTCTCGCCCGCATCTACAACGGCGAGCTCGTCGGTATGGTTATGCAGGGCGACCATAATTTCTCCGCGGTAGTCCGCATCTATAACTCCGACCTTGTTGGCGGGAGCGAGACCTCGCTTGGTGGCAAGACCGCTTCTGGCGAAAATCAAGCCGCAGTAGCCCTCGGGGATTTCCATAGCGATGCCCGTATGTATCAATACCGTCTTATGCGGCGGCACGCTGACCTGAGTGTCGGGGAGGTTATACAAATCTGCTCCAGCGGCGTTCTTTGACGCGTAGGCTGGTACTATGGCAGACTCATTCAGCTTTTTAAAATTAACCTTCATTTTCGTTTTCTCCATTCGACTTGGGATTAAACCGTCTGTCAATCTGACAGCCCTCCCAAATAATTATTTTCCCCGCCTCGCGAGTTTTTCTCATATCGATAACCCTTTGATTAGACGAGCCTCGAAAGCGGAGTCCGAGCTGCTTTTTCTCCTCGACGAATCTGCCGTCAACGAGTATATCTACAAGCGAGAGCAAGCTCTCTGTAAGGTCGGTTGCCACGGGGTATGAGCCGACGGGTGAGGTCAGCATCTCGTAGGTATATCCCGTATAGAGCCAGACGGTCTTGTCGGGAAATCTATTCTTGAACTCCGAAAGAAATGGATACAGCCCGACTTGATTTTCCGGCTCCATAGGCTCGCCGCCGAGGACTGTAATTCCCCTGACGGACGGCACCCGCACAGAGTCGAATATCTGTTCCCACTCTACCTCGGTGAAGGGCGAGCCGTAGTCGAACGCCCAGGTTTCAGGCTGAAAGCAGCCGGGGCATCTGTTTCTGCAGCCGCTGACGAACAGCGAGGTGCGTATTCCCTCGCCGTTAGCCACGTCGCATTTTTTTATCGCTCCATAATGCATTGTAAAGTATAGTTAACCTTTCTGAAGTCAGGATTTCTTCAATTTTTCAACCAAGAAGGTACCCGTGTAGGATTTTTCGCAGGCGGAAATCTCCTCAGGAGTTCCCGTAGCAACCACAGTTCCGCCGCCGTCGCCGCCCTCGGGACCGAGGTCGATAATATAATCTGCCGTCTTGATAAGGTCGAGGTTGTGCTCGATGACTACCACCGTATTTCCCGCATCGGCAAGCCTGTCAAGTATGCCTATAAGCTTGGACACGTCCTCGGTGTGAAGTCCTGTGGTAGGCTCGTCAAGGATATATATCGTCCTGCCCGTTGAGCGCTTGGCAAGCTCGGTGGCTAGCTTGACTCTCTGAGCCTCTCCTCCCGAGAGGGTGGTCGAGGACTGTCCTATCTTGATATAGCCGAGTCCGACGTCAAAGAGCGTCCGGAGCTTTCTTTCCAGCTGTGGAAGTCCGTTGAAGAAGGCTATTCCCTCCTCCACCGACATCTCAAGCACGTCATATATATTCTTGCCCTTGTACTTGACCTCGAGGGTATCTCTGTTATACCTGTTTCCCTTGCAGACGTCGCACTTGACGTAGACGTCGGGCAGGAAGTTCATTTCTATGCACTTGACGCCATCACCGTCGCACGCCTCGCATCTGCCACCCCTGACGTTAAAGGAAAATCTGCCCGCATCGTAGCCCTTAGCCTTGGCGTCTTTCGTCTTGGCGAAGAGGTTTCTTATATCGGTGAAAAGACCTGTGTAGGTTGCGGGATTCGAGCGCGGTGTGCGTCCTATGGGGCTCTGGTCTATCGCTATGACCTTATCAAGATTTTCAAGTCCGGTTATTTTCCTGACCTTGCCGGGATAGGTCACCGCTCTGTTAAGGTCGCGGGCGAGCGTTCTGTGAAGAACCGAGTTAATCAGCGAGGATTTTCCGCTGCCCGACACGCCTGTTACCGCAACGAAGCAGCCAAGCGGTATATCGACGTCGATGCACTTAAGGTTATTCTCCTCAGCTCCCTCGATATGAAGAAAGCTTCCGTTGCCCTTCCTTCTTTCCTTGGGCACGGGTATAAATCTTCTTCCCGAGAGATAATCTCCCGTCACGGACGACGTGCAGGCGGCAACCTCCTCGGGCGTGCCCGCAGCAACAACCTCGCCGCCGTGTATTCCCGCTCCCGGTCCTATATCCACGATATAGTCCGCCTCTCTCATAGTGTCCTCGTCGTGCTCGACGACTATAACCGAGTTGCCGAGGTCACGCAGTCTTTTCAGCGTGCCGATAAGCTTTCCGTTATCCCTCTGGTGAAGTCCTATGCTTGGCTCGTCGAGGATATAGAGAACGCCCGTGAGCGCTGAGCCTATCTGGGTTGCAAGCCTTATTCTCTGCGCCTCGCCGCCCGAGAGCGTTCCTGCCGTTCTGGCGAGATTCAGATAATCAAGTCCCACGCTGACAAGGAAGGAGAGCCTTGCCCTGATTTCCTTGAGAACCTCCTTGGCTATTTTCATCTCGGTTTCCGAAAGCTCGATTTTCTCAACGAAATCAAGCATCTTATCTATCGAAAGCCTGCAAATTTCATCTATATTGAGGCCGCCTACGGTCACGCCGAGAACCATATCCGAAAGTCGTCTTCCGCGACATCTGGGGCAGTCGACCTCCTCGACGAACTCCTGATAATAGTCGCCGCCCATCATTTTCATTCGCTTTTCGATTATATGGACCAAGCCGTCGAAGGTAGTAACCTGCTCTCTGCCAACGCCGCCGAAAAATCTCTCTACGGCGTATTTCTTATCTCCCGTGCCGTACATCAGGGCGTGCATCTGCTCCTCCGTGAAGTCACACAGGGGCGTATCGAGGGTGAAGCCCATATATTCGCCCACAGCGGCAACCAAGGGGCCTGTCCAGGAGTCCTCGGTCATAGTTTTCAGACCGTTGACAGCTATACCGCCGTCACGAAGCGAAAGCTCGGGGTGAGGTATCATTTTCTTGACCGACACCCTCTGCATATTTCCTATTCCGGCGCACTCGGGGCAGGCGCCTATGGGGTTATTGAAGGAAAACATACGGGGCTCAAGCTCGGGGAAGGATATGCCGTGCTCCTCGCAGGCGTATTTCTGCGAAAACTCATATTCTACCTCGCCCTCGTCCCCTCTCGGAACGGTAACGACGGACACCCTGCCCTCCGCGGTGCGAAGCGCAACCTCAACCGAGTCGGAGAGCCTTGACTGCACACCGTCCTTGATAACGAGTCTGTCAACCACGATATCGATAGTGTGCTTGATATTCTTGTCAAGCGAGATGCTCTCCGAGAGGTCGTACATATTCCCGTCGATACGGACGCGGACGAAGCCGCTCTTTCTCGCATCGGCGAGCACCTTCTCGTGCATACCCTTCTGCGCTCTGACTACGGGGGCGAGCACCATAAATCTCGTTCCCGCCTCAAGCTGCATAATCCTGTCGACAATCTGGTCGAGGGACTGCTGCTCAATAACCTTGCCGCAGACGGGACAGTGAGGCGTGCCGACCCTGGCGTATAAGAACCTCAGGTAATCGTATATCTCGGTAACCGTGCCAACCGTGGAGCGCGGATTCTTCGAGGTGGTTTTCTGGTCTATTGATATCGACGGAGATAGTCCCTCAATCAGATCCACGTCCGGCTTGTCCATCTGTCCTATGAACATTCTCGCATATGACGAGAGGCTCTCGACGAAGCGGCGGTGGCCCTCCGCGTAGAGCGTATCGAACGCGAGCGAGGATTTTCCGCTTCCCGACAGTCCCGTGAGCACCACGAGCTTATCTCTGGGTATCTTAACGCTTATATTTTTTAAATTATTGACTCTAGCTCCCTTGACTGTAATTTCCTTAGCCATCAGTCCTCATTCCTTAATTCCTTAATTCTGTCACGAAGGTAAGCCGCCTTCTCAAATTCGAGGTTTTTCGCCGCCTCGCGCATTTCCTCGGTGAGCTTTTCGATAAGCTTCTGCCGCTGCAGCTTGGTGAGCTTCCTGTTGCTCTCCGGCCTTGCCTTCTTTCCGATTTCGATAACCTCAGCCACCTTCTTTTTGACGCTCTCGGGAGTAATGCCGTGCTCCTCGTTGTAGCGCATCTGTATCTCGCGGCGGCGGTTGGTTTCGTCGATAGCGCCCTTCATAGAGCGGGTGACGGTATCGGCGTAC
>JAFTST010000028.1 GCA_017467165.1 Clostridia bacterium
CCCCGCGGGGCTTCCGTACAAGCTCAGGGGGCAGTATTCAAGGTTAGCCGTGCTCAGCTTTGACCTCACGGCAGACTACCCAGAGAAAAAGGACAGAATACCGCCCGCGAGACCGGAGGATTTCAAGGCAGAGCTCTGCCACCTGACAGAAGACTCCGCTCCATTTGACAAAGCGATTCATATTGAGGATATGGAGAGCGAGCGGGACAACCTTATTCAGATGTGTAATATTTTCACCTCGGGCGAGGGCAATTACCTTGCTGAGATTTCGGCAATGGTAAAGCTATTGTTGCTAAAGATTTCGGACGAGGTTGACGAGCACGCACTCCCCGGGCAGATGGTTAACTCGCTTGACGCCTATATCAGAGAAAACGTGGGCGATGAGATTTCCAACACCGAGATAGGAGCTATATTTGGCTATCACCCCTTCTACGTCAGCAAGCTGTTGAAGGACAGAAAGGGCATCACCCTGAGGCAATATATTATAGCGTACAGACTCAAGGCGGCAAAGCGGCTGCTCGAGCATACGGACAGGTCTATAAACGAGATAGCAGACGAAACGGGCTTCACCGACGCATCATATTTCACAAAGACCTTTAAGGCTACCTTCGGTATGACGCCGAAGGAGTACAGAAACAGGTTCAAGGACGAATTGATTTGATTTTGTAAATAATTATTTACTAAGAGGCAGCAAATGCAGAACAAACACAGCTATAAGAAAAATGATAATATAACCGTGGAGATAAATGACCTCACAGACCTCGGCTTTGGTGTCGGCAGGGCCTGTGGAGTTGTTATTTTCGTTGCCGATACTGTGCCCGGCGACTTTGTTGAGGCGAAGATAATCAAGGTAAATTCCTCATATCTTGTGGGGCGTGTCACGAAATTTATTGAAAAGTCGGATAAAAGAGTCACAGACAGGTGTGACAACGAGGGCTGCAAGAGCTGCGCTTACCGCCATATTTCATACGCAGAGGAGCTAAGGCTAAAGGAGGAGGGTGTAAGAAGACTGTTCTCTGCCCCCGAGCTTTCTGGAGTGAGTGTCAGTAGTATTATTCCCTCGCCAAAAGAGATGCGCTATCGCAACAAGGCGCAGTACCCTGTGTGTTACAGAGATGGCGAATATTCGGTTGGATTTTTCGCTCCAAAGTCGCATAGGGTTACACCCGTGCGAGATTGTCCGCTGACTCCTGCTGTTTTTTCGGAGATATGCGAGTGCTTGCTTTCTCTGTTTTCTGAGATTATGCCAACCGTCTATGATGAGGAAAGCGGCGAGGGGCTTGTGCGACATATTTATCTGAGGCGCGGTGAGGTGTCGGGCGAGGTCCTTTTGACTATTGTTATTAACGGTAGAGCCTTCCCCGATGCTGACAGGCTGGTTAAGACCGTCACGGAAAGATTTCCCGAGGTTGTAGGCATACTGCTTAACGTCAATGAGGAGAACACCAACGTCGTGCTCGGCGATGAGTACATCACCCTTTTGGGCAGAGATTATATCTACGATACACTCTGTGGAGTAAGGCTGAAAATCACAGCCCCCTCGTTTTATCAGGTTAACCACGATGGCGCAGAGGTGCTTTATAACAAGGCTCGCGAGCTTGCAAAGCCGAAGAAAACCGACACTCTGCTCGACCTATACTGCGGCGCGGGCTCTATCGGTCTTTCTATGGCGAGTGACGTGGGGGAGCTTTTCGGTATAGAAATAATTGATTCCGCCGTCCTCTGCGCAAGAGAAAACGCCAAGGCTAACGGGATAGATAACGCCCACTTTTTCACGGGCGACGCCGCCAACACCGATCGACTTCTCGACAGAGCCGAGGCTGAGCTCGGAAGGAAAATAGAGCCCGATATCGTTATCCTTGACCCGCCTAGAGCCGGCTGTGACGAAGGACTGATACGCTTCATTTCCTCCCTCTCACCCTCGAGGATAGTTTATATCTCCTGCAACCCGAAAACCCTCGCCCGCGACGTCAAGCTGTTTTTTGAGCTTGGCTATACCTGCAACGAGGTAACACCTGTGGATATGTTTCCTATGACAGGGCACGTCGAGTCCGTCGTGTGTCTCGAAAGGAGAGAATTATGATATCATTCAAAAAAACATGCGACAAGTGTAAAACAATTAAAATGGTAAAGTCGCTTAAAAATATCGAAGATTTTTTTGCCATATTAGAAGAACTCAAGAGATTATTGGTAAGTGAGAATTACGAATATGCTGGAGGAAATAACCCCGCCGACACTATCAAAAATTGGCCTCAAGACGGATTGTGGTATAGAATTAAATGCAAAAACTGCGGCGCGATTTATACCTTATGGTACGATGCTTTTAAGGGTAAAGGCTATTTCAAAAAAGGCAAATAAATATACCTTTTGGAGTTTCCACCCCTATTTTTGGCACAAAAATATACCTTTTGGAGTCTTAACCCATGTCGAGTCCGTCGTGTGTCTGAAGAGGAAGGAGTTACTATGATTTTATTCAGACCTGTTGGCGAAAAAGAAAAAGAATTGATCGAGCAAAGCGGTTTTACGAAGTTCCCACCTAGGCTTGATTGGCAACCGATTTTTTATCCTGTGCTAAATCAACGCTATGCGGAAGAAA
>JAFTST010000029.1 GCA_017467165.1 Clostridia bacterium
ATGAGGATAGAGCGCGTAGTTCTGGAACACCATCGCGATATCTCTGTCCTTGGGGGCAACGTCATTGACGTATCTGTCGCCTATGTAGAGCTCACCCTCGGTAATCTCCTCAAGACCTGCAATCATACGAAGGGTCGTGGACTTACCACATCCGGAGGGACCGACGAAGATAAGGAACTCCTTGTCCTTAATCTCAAGGTTGAAGTCGGATACGGCGGTAACGCCGCCGGGGTACTTCTTATAGATGTGACGAAGTGAAAGGCCTGCCATAACGAAAAATCTCCTTAAAATATATTTATTACCAGTGTTATTATAACAGAAGAGGCGACCGCTTTCAATCGCCAACCTGACGATTTGACCCCTGCATTTTTGGTCCGTTTGGACAAAAATATAACCGTCCCTTTGTCAATCTTTCCCGAGATTCCGCGCGTTTTCTAATTTATTAGAATCGGGGTGGCTCCCGCCCGCCTTTTCGCCGGTCAGGGATTGATAAGGAACGGTTATTTCAAGGTATAGGGTCAGCCGTGGGTCACCCTCGGCTTTTTTCTCAATTTGCCGCCGTGACGATAGCGGTGAACTTGTCGCACTTGAGCGATGCGCCGCCGATAAGTCCGCCGTCAACGTTGACCTTGGAGAGAAGCTCCTCGGCGTTCTGGTCGTTCATAGAGCCGCCGTACTGAATGGTTATTTCCTCGGCAGCCTCCTCGCCGTAGAGCTCTGCTATGGCATGACGGATAACACCGCAGGTTTCGTCTGCCTGCTCGGGAGTGGCGGTAAGTCCCGTGCCTATCGCCCATACGGGCTCGTAGGCGATGATAACGCTCTTGAGCTGCTCCGCATCAATACCCGCAAGGTCGAGCTTGGTCTGCATACGCACAACCTCGTCGGTAATTCCCGCGAGTCTTTCCTCCTTGACGTCGCCAAGACAGAGGATAACCTTGAGTCCTGCGTCAAGCGCCGCCTTGGCGCGAAGGTTAACCGTGGTGTCGGTCTCGCCAAAATACTGTCTGCGCTCGGAGTGGCCTACAATAACGTACTCAGTGCCAACAGCGCAGAGCATCTGTGCGCTTATCTCGCCTGTGTACGCTCCGCTCTTGGCGAAGTGAACGTTCTCTGCGCCAATGTGAATGTTGGTGCCGCGAGCCGCATCGACGGCGGGACCGATATCAACGTAGGGCACGCAGAGCACGATGTCGCACTTATTCATACCCTCGACCATAGGAGCGAGCTCGGTGATGAAGGCTCTGGTCGCGTCGGGTGTCATATTCATTTTCCAGTTTCCTGCGATAACTGTTCTTCTCATTTTTCTGTACCTCTCATTATTCGAGCCCCTTTTTCAAGAGGCTCGTCGGTTTTTTAATTACTTGTCAAGCAGGCAGGATACGCCGGGAAGATCCTTACCCTCAAGGAACTCGAGCGATGCGCCGCCGCCTGTGGAGATGTGAGTGATTCTGTCAGCATAGCCGAGCTGCTCGCAAGCCGCCGCGGAGTCACCGCCGCCAACGATGGTGATAGCAGAGCTGTCTGCAAGAGCCTGAGCAACCGCAACGGTGCCCTTAGCAAGCACGGGGTTCTCGAAAACGCCCATAGGACCGTTCCATACGACAGTCTTGGCGGAAAGAACCGCGTCAGCGAAAAGCCTTGCCGACTTGGGACCTATGTCAAGACCCTCCATATCAGCGGGAATATTCTCTACGTCAACGTAGGTTACCTCAATGGGAGCGTCGATGGGGTTGGGGAAGGACTTGGCAACGCCGCAGTCAACGGGCAGAAGGAGCTTAACTCCGTTAGCCTCTGCCTTCGCCATCATCTCGCGGCAGTAGTCAAGCTTGCTCTCGTCGAGCAGAGAGTTTCCAACGCAGTAACCCTTTGCCGCAGCGAAGGTGTACGCCATACCGCCACCGATAATCAGGGTGTCAACCTTGGAAAGAAGGTTGTCTATAACGTTGAGCTTGTCAGCGACCTTAGCTCCGCCGAGGATAGCGACGAAGGGACGCTCGGGGTTGGAAAGAGCCTTACCCATAACCGAGATTTCCTTCTGGATAAGGTAGCCGCATACTGCGGGAATATAGTCTGCAACGCCGGCGGTGGAAGCGTGAGCTCTGTGAGCCGCGCCAAAGGCATCGTTAACGAACAGGTCAGCGTAGGATGCGAGCTCCTTAGCAAGCTCAGCGCCGTTCTTGGTCTCGCGGGCGTCAAATCTGGTGTTCTCAAGAAGCACAGCCTTGCCGGGGGTGAGAGCGGCCATCTTAGCCTTAGCGTCCTCGCCTACGATGTCCTCAGCGAAGGTAACGGTGCCCTCTCCGAGAAGCTCGTTGAGTCTTGCGCACACGGGCTTGAGGGTGAGCTTCTTCTTGTAGGTAACGACAGCCTTGGCGAGATACTCCTCGGTAGCCTTAGCCTGCTCCTCTGCGGGAAGAGCCTCGACCGCCTTCTTCTCCTTCTTGGTCAGACCGAAGCCCTCGGTGAGAATGCTGTGGGGCTTACCCATATGAGAGCAGAGGATAACCTTAGCGCCGCCCTCGAGCAGATATTTGATAGTAGGAAGCGCACCAACGATTCTCTTATCAGAGGTGATAACGCCGTCCTTCATAGGTACGTTGAAGTCGCAGCGAACGAGGACAGTCTTGCCGGCAATTTCAACGTCTTCAATAGTTTTCTTGTTGTACTTAGCCATTTTGTTCTCCTTTTCGGGTTAATATTTTCCACTACATATAATAGCATATATAAAATACCAAGTCAATACAGATTGTTAAAAAAAAGTCAATAATTCTTCTTCCGATAATTGACTTCCTACTGTGAAATATGATATACTTGTCAAAAACTGTCTGTCGGATGCGGCACTCAGCTCGTACAGAGCGAAAAGGGGTGGATTTGTACCTCTGCCCTATCTTAGAAAAGTCCCGTTTCTCGCGGCCGTGAGGTAATCTATTATTTACATTTTCCGACATTGCCCGAGTACCGTGTCAAAGGAGAGAGAATATGAAGCTATATGCGCCAAGCTACTATAAGAGCTTCAAGTGCGTCGGCGGCGACTGCGAGAGAAGCTGCTGTATCGGCTGGGAGATAGATATTGATAAGAAAACGCTCGAAGGATACAGAGCCGGAAAGGGCGAGGTCTATGACAGAATAAGAGCCACCGTTGCCACAGATGCCTCGGGAGCTCACTTCAGGCTCGTCGATGGAGATAGATGCCCGCATCTTAACCCCGATGGGCTGTGCGATATCATCATAGCTCTTGGCGAGGGGGCGCTCTGTCACATCTGCCGCGAGCACCCGAGGTACTACAACCCCCTCTCGGGCTCGGTTGAGGTCGGGGTTGGACTTGCCTGTCCCGAGGCGGCAAGGCTGATTCTTTCTAACTGTGACTTTTCCGTCTGCGAGGTGGGCGGCGCTATCCCCGAGGGTATTTATCCCATAGAGGACGCAGAGGTCCCTGAGTGGATATACAGGGAGCTTTTCGCCTATATTTCGGGTATGCTCCGAGGCGGGGAGAGTGTCGAAAAAAACCTCTCAGCTCTCATTCATCTGGGGCTATGGTCAGATGACGCGCAGTGCTACTCCTACCGCAGCGTCTCGCCAGCCGACAGCTTCACTATTCTCCCGCTTGATACCCTGATTGGCGATTATATCAGCATCATAGAGGAGTCCTTTCCGAGCCTTGAGGCGCTTGACGGCAGGCTTATTCCCAGAATACTTGCGGCGACAGAGAATATCGCTAACTCCCCCGACGCTTTGTTCCGCAGTCTTTCGGGTGACGGAAGGCTTGATTTCTTTCGACTGCTCTTCTATTTCACCCACAGATACCTCGCGCCATCTATGTATGACGCGCGCTGGGCGGAGCGGCTTCTCCTTTCGGCAACGCTCTCGCTTTCTCTGTATTTTCTGTCATTTTCCGAGGGGGCGCCGCTCGTTGACACAGCAGTGGACTTTTCCGCGAGCATTGAGTATTCGAGCGAGAACATTGAGCGGCTTCTCGACTACCTTTCGGAAAGATTTTTTTGACACGGGTGCTATTTTTGAGCAATTTAATAAGAAAAGAGGAAAGACTGCGACTGCCGTCTTTCCTCTTGATATTTCGGGGCTGACCCAGCTGTATATTACTTGCCCGCGATGCTCATCTCGTGCACAAGCACGTCTGGTGAGCCAAAGGCTGTGAAGCCGGTCTGAACTCCGCGCTCAAGCTTGTTTCCAAGAGCGGCAACCGACTTAAGAAGCTCGAAGAAGTTGCCCGCTACGGTGAAGGACTTGACCGCCTCGCAGAGCTTTCCGTCTCTTATCATAAATCCTGCCGCCTCGAGCGAAAAGTCGCCTGTAACGGGGTTAGCGCCTGCGTGCAGACCCTTCATTTCCGTGACGTACACTCCGCCTTCAGCCATAAGGAGCAGCTCCTCGTTGGTCTTCTCACCCGGCTCTATGCAGAAGGAGTGCGGGCGCACGCCGATGGGAGATGCATAGCCTGCCTTGGAGGCGTTGGCTGTGGTTTTCGCGCCCATAGCCTTGGCGGTTTCTCTGTTGTGGAGGAAGGTGTTGAGCACGCCCTCCGTAACTATTTCGTGGCGGTGTGTGGGCACGCCCTCCGCGTCAAAGGTGAGGCCAACCGAGCTTCCCTCTCTCTGGGGGTCGTCGGTGATGGTAACTACCGGAGCGGCGATAGACTCGCCGAGCTTGTTTTTCAGAGGCGACATACCGTCGATAACCGCCTTCGCCGAGAAGGCAGATGAGAACACGGACATCAGGGAGCGCATCTGCTTGCCCGAGAAGACTATACTGTACTTGCCCGAGGGAACAAGACCCGCGCCGATTTTCGAGAGCGCGTCCTTGACAGCCTCTCCGGCTATCTCGGAGATAACCTCCCCCTCGGTAGCGACTGAATACTCCTTGAAGGAATAATCCTCCTGCATCTCGCCCTTGTCGGCTACGACTGCCTGACCGATGAGTGCGTTGACTCCGCAGGACATAGCGAGGTCAACTCCGTGTGAGTTGACTATTCTTATATCAAAGCCAGAGCTGATAGCCTGCGATACGGTTCCGTTCTGTACCCTTTCGTCAGCGTCAAACAGCGAGCCGCCCAGCTCTATCGCGGCGCGGCGCAGGTCAGCTGTCGCTATCGGAGAAAACTCGGGGATACGGCTTTCCTCATACTCCTCGCCGCCCTCGTATATGCCGACGGTATCGGGCTTTTCGGTAGCTCCCGCGTTTTCAATAGCGCGGATAACGAGCTCGCCCATCTCACCCTCGTCCATCAGCTGAGTTGAGGCGTAGCCCATTCTGCCGTCCTTCAAAAGACGCAGACACAAGCCTCCGTTGACACTTGAGGATGAGGAGCATACCTCCTTGTTGAGCGTTTCGACAGAGTTATCGCTGCCCGAGGTATAATAAATCTCATACTCGGTGATTCCTTCTTCTGCGAGCGCCTTGATGAGCGCCGCCTTAATAAGCTCGAAGTTCATTTATCTACCTCCTACCGTTATCTTGGAAACACGGATAAGCGGCTGACCTACATCCGTGGGAACGCTTCCCGACGAGCTGCCGCACATACCCTGTCCGGTTGCCAGATTCTGACCGACCATATCTATATCCTTGAGAATCTCGGAGCCCGTGCCGATAAGCGCCGCTCCTCTGACACGCTCGCAGATTTTTCCGTTTCTTACCATATAACCCTCGTTGACCGAGAAGTTGAACGCGCCCGTCAGGGGATTTACCGAGCCGCCGCCCATAGACTTGGCGTACAGGCCGTACTCGATAGACGCGATAATATCCTCATTTCTGTCGGGGCCGTTGTCTATGAAGGTGTTGGTCATACGCGAGGTCGGCTCGTACAGATAGCTCTCTCTGCGGCTGTTACCCGTCATAGGCATACCCATTCTGCGAGAGCCGAGGCGGTCAACCATATAGCTCTTGAGAACGCCGTTTTCGATAAGCACGTTTCTCTGAGTGGGATTTCCCTCGTCGTCGATATTGACAGAGCCCCAGGCTCCGGGGATAGTACCGTCGTCGATAGCCGTGACCTTCTCGTTGGCTATAACCTGTCCGAGCTTTCCGCACATCTGCGAGCAGCCCGTGCCAACCGAGGTAGCCTCAAGCGAGTGACCGCACGCCTCGTGGAAGATAACTCCGCCAAAGCCGTTTTCGATAGCTACGGGCATCTGTCCTGCGGGACAATAGACCGCGTCGAGATTTCCGACAGCCTCCTCTGCCGCCTCTCTGCCTATCATCTCGGGGGTATATTCCTCGAAGAATTCAAGACCCATACCTCTGCCGGGACGGCATCCGCCCGACTGATTTTCCGTACCGTTCGTAGCTATTGCCTCGACTGACATTCTTGAACGAATGTGACGGTCGGTGGTGAGAAGCCCCTCCGTGTTGGCAATCTGTATGGTGTGGTCGACGGTGATGAGATTTCCCGCCGCCTGAACTATCTTGTCCGAGTAGCCGTATGCAGAGTCGCACGCCAATCTTACAAGGTCGCACTTGAATCTTATATCAGCCGTCGAGGGCTGGATACGCGCGGGGTGAATATTCGGGAAAATTCTCTCGGTGAGCATAACGCGCGCACCCTCGCCGCACTCGCCCATCGCCTCAGCAACAGAGCGCGCGCATCTGATAAGTCCCGCTCTCGATATATCGGCGGTAGATGCGTACACGGTAGAGGTGCCGCGGAAGGCGCGGATACCAACGCCCGAGACGGTTTCGTCCGAGATAGCCTCGACTCGTCTGTTGACGTAGTGAATTCTTCCGTTTCTGGTATACTCGCAGTAGACCTCCGCGAAATCCGCGCCGCTTGAGGTTGCGATACCCAGAATTTCTTCAAGTAATCTTTTTTCCAGCATATACGTCCTTTCTGCGCCAAACGCGCCAAAAATAATAGACTGTTCAATATCTCGCCCACAGAGAGCAAGATTAATATATATTGTACAACAATATGACTGTTATTTCAAGTACCTCGGGAAAAAACGGGAAAAAATTTTCGGTGTCAATTACTTGACAAACGCACGGAATGTGTATATAATACTCGTGGTAGACTGTTATGGAGGTTGACTATGAAAGAGGATTTAAGAGTCAAAAAGACCAAGGCGGCGCTCTTTTCCGCGTTTTATAAGCTGCTGGGAGAAAAGAGCTTTGAGGAAATCACGGTCAACGAGCTGTGCGAGAGAGCAGAGATACGTCGCGCGACCTTCTATAAGCATTATAACGACAAGCAGGACTTCTTTGTCGGCGTGGTCAAGAAATTCCGCGCGGATTTTGACGTCATTTTCAAGAAGAATAACCGAACGGGCGCTCTGATAGACTATCTTATTGGCTACTGCGACACGGTTATAAAATACCTGTGCACCTACGAGAGCCTTGTCCAGAATATTCTGCGGGGTCAGCTGCGCGCTCCCTTTATCAATATCATAGTTCAGCAGAATTATCTTGACACCAAGGAAAAGATTGAGGAGTCGGTCAGGGGCGGACTTTCCATATCCGTATCCCCCGAAAACGCGGCGAGTATGATAACGGGCGGAATAACGCTCGCTATAATAAATTGGGTTGAGGACGATACCAAGGGAGACCTCGAGCGACTGCGCTCGGACCTTTTCGCTATTATCAGCCGCATTCTGCTTCCCTAAATTTCGGCATAATACTTGACAACGGAAGAAGGCTGTGATATAATTATTCCACTAATCAAAACTATATGGGAGATACTGTTATGAAGAGAATCAAGACTGTTGAAACTAAGGATATTGCCAAGACCGTTAATAACGGTGGCTGCGGCGAGTGTCAGACCTCCTGCCAGTCCGCTTGCAAGACCTCTTGCGGCGTTGCAAATCAGCAGTGCGAGAATAAGAAGTAATTTTCTTAAGGGCTGCGTCATTTAGGCATAACCGAACGAAAAAGAGCGGAGATGCTTTTTAGGTATCTTCGCTCTGAAATTATCCATAGATTTGATGATTATTAAGGTTGAAATTCTACGAATTTCTTCCTTTTTTATTGATTTTTCGTTCTATCGCCGTTTCCTCGCTCAGCGTACTTTTGTACGCTTCTCGCTCGTCAGCCGACGATTTCTGCTCTAAATCCCTTTGCCCTATACTAGTCAAAAGATATTCAGGAGAAAAGATACATATGGTACACCAGTATAAATTAAACGGATATAACATAGTTCTCGATACAGCCTCGGGCTCGGTTCACCTGGTCGACGAGGTTGCCTACGATATTATCGGAATGTACAAGTCGCACACGGAGGCGGATATAGTCAAGGCTATTCTCGAAAAATATGAAGGAAGAGAGGACGTCACAGAGGCTGACGTTCTCGACTGCCTGTCGGACGTCGGCGAGCTCGAGGCGGAGGGAAAGCTCTTCTCTGTCGATAGATTCGAGCCTCTCGCCCGCGAATACAAGAACAACTCCAGGGTGATTAAGGCGCTCTGCCTGCACGTCGCCCACACCTGCAACCTCAACTGCTCCTACTGCTTCGCCAGCCAGGGAAAGTACCACGGTGACAGAGCGCTTATGAGCTTCGAGGTCGGAAAGAGGGCGTTCGACTTTCTTATCGAAAACTCGGGCACCAGAAAAAACCTCGAGGTCGACTTCTTCGGCGGCGAGCCCTCGCTTAATTTTGACGTCGTCAAGAGGCTCGTTGAGTACGCGAGGGACATCGAGGGCAAGTACAACAAGAATTTCAGATTCACCTACACTACCAACGGTATGGTCTTAACCGACGAGATGATAGAGTTCCTCAACCGCGAGATGCACAACGTAGTTCTCTCGCTCGACGGAAGACGCGAGGTCAACGACCACTTCCGCCGCGACTATCAGGGACGCGGCAGCTACGACGTTATCGTTCCGAACTTCCAGAAGCTTGTCAAGAGCCGCGGGGGTAAGGGCTACTACGTCAGGGGCACCTTCACCCACAACAACGTTGACTTCACCAACGACCTTTTCCACATGGCTGACCTCGGCTTCACCGAGCTGTCTATGGAGCCCGTAGTCTGTCCCCCGGATGACCCCTACGCGCTTACCGAAGAGGACCTGCCTAAGCTGTTCGAGCAATATGAAATTCTGGCTAAAGAAATGATTAAGAGAAGGCGCGAGGGACGTCCCTTCACCTTCTACCACTATATGCTCGACCTGAAGAACGGCCCCTGCATCTACAAGAGAATAACAGGCTGCGGCTCGGGCACGGAGTATATGGCTGTTACCCCCTGGGGAGAGCTCTTCCCCTGTCACCAGTTCGTCGGTGACCCGAGGTACAGCCTTGGTAACGTGTTCGACGGTGTCAAAAACACAGAGGTACAGGACGAGTTCCGCTCCTGCAACTCCTACTCTCGCCCCGAGTGCCGCGACTGCTGGGCGAAGCTATACTGCTCGGGTGGCTGCGCCGCCAACGCCTACCACGCGACAGGCTCGATTAACGGAGTGTACAAGTACGGCTGCGAGCTCTTCAAAAAGAGGATAGAGTGCGCGGTTATGATGCAGGTTGCAGAGGCAGAAGAGGAATGAGAGCCCCCGTCAATAAGCTTATAAGAGGCTTTTCCCGTCGGGGAATATCCCGTTTCTGTATGCCCGGGCATAAGGGAAAACGCTACACGGGGTGCGAGAAGCTGGACGTTACTGAGGTTTTGGGCGTCACCGACGCCTATACTGAAAGCGAGAGATACGCTACGGAAATTTTCGGCACAGCGGCGACTCTATACTCCTCTGAGGGCTCGACGCTCTCTATCAAGGCGATGCTCGCCATACTGAAAAAGCAGAAGCCCGAGGGCAGGCTCACCATTCTTGCCGCGAGAAACGCGCACAGAGCCTTCCTCTACGGCGCGGCTGTGCTTGACGCGGACATAATCTGGCTATACCCAGAGGAATACACCCACCTTTCCGCCTGCGATATAACGCCGAAAAGGCTCAGGACGGCGCTCACAGAATGTGACCCAACCCCCGACGCAGTGTACGTGACAAGCCCGGATTATCTTGGAAATATTCTTGACGTCAAGGGACTTGCAGAGGTCTGCCACGAATACTCGATACCCCTTCTCGTGGATAATGCTCACGGGGCGTATCTGCGCTTCCTTGAGCCATCCTTGCACCCTATGGACCTTGGCGCGGATATGTGCGCGGACTCGGCTCACAAGACCCTGCCCGTCCTGACGGGAGGCGCATATCTGCACATCAATAAGAGTGCCGAGCACCTCGTCGCCGACGCGCGCGAGGCAATGACCCTTTTCGCCTCGACAAGCCCCTCTCATCTTATCGGAGCATCGCTTGACAGGTGCAACTCCTATCTTTCGGGGACTTATCCCAAGAGGCTCGAAAAATGTATCGCTCTGATAGATAAGGTCAAGTCAAGACTTCAGGCACACGGCTGTCCCACGGAGAGCTCCGAGCCGCTCAAAATAGTCCTCGACCCACG
Source organism: Clostridia bacterium (assembly GCA_017467165.1). Classification (GTDB taxonomy): domain Bacteria; phylum Bacillota; class Clostridia; order Oscillospirales; family CAG-272; genus UBA1740. The sequence continues at coordinate 10,388 of JAFTST010000029.1, forward strand.
AAAATATCTCTACACGGGTGTCGGGTTTTCCAAAATTTTAAGAAAATTCAAGATTGAGCCCGAGATGGTGGACGACGAGTATGCCGTCCTGATGGCAACCCCCGACAATACTCTGAGGGACTACCTTCGACTTCTTTTAGCTATGCGGTATATAAGAAAAAATCCGGAGCTGAGAGAGCTCCCCGAGCTTGCTCCAATCACACCGAGCGCTCCCGCGAGGAAAATGAGCGCCAGGGAGGCTATACTCGCGCCGCACGAGCTCATATCCACGGACGACGCCCTCGGCAGAGTGGTTGGTGCTCCCACCGTTTCCTTCCCTCCCTGCGTGCCTATTCTCGTCAGCGGAGAGGTCATCGGAAGTGCGGAGCTTGAGCTCTTAAAAAGGTACGGAATTACCTCGGTCGAGGTTGTTCGGGAATAGAGAACAGAAAAAACAGAATAGAAAAAAGCAGGAACGGAGGCTAAGCGCCAAAGCTCCTGCTTTTCATTTTTTTAGCGCGACACTATCATCGCACCGCCGAATAATAATGATTTCTTACTGCTCCTAGTGGGAGAAAAAGGGAAATTATACCAAAATACGAAAGCCAATCAATACTCGGCGTTTCCTACCGTTCTTGGATAGGGTATCACGTCACGGATATTCGACACGCCTGTGAGGTACATAATGATACGCTCGAAGCCAAGACCGTAGCCTGCGTGCTTTGTTCCGCCGTACTTTCTCAGGTTGAGATACCACCAATAGTCCTCCTCGGACAGCTCGAGCTCTGCCATTCTCGCGCGGAGCACGTCGAGTCTCTCCTCACGCTGAGAGCCGCCTATTATCTCGCCGACACCCGGAACGAGAAGGTCCATTGCCGCGACGGTCTTTCCGTCGTCGTTGAGTCTCATATAGAACGCCTTTATATCCTTGGGATAGTCAACGAGGAATATAGGCTTCTTATACACCTGCTCGGTGAGGTATCTCTCGTGCTCGGTCTGAAGGTCAACGCCCCAATATACAGGGTACTTGAAGCTCTTGCCCGACTTGAGAAGCACGTCGATAGCCTCGGTGTAGGTTACCTTGGCGTACTCGGAGCTTCTAAGCGCATTCAGCCTGTCCATAAGTCCCTTGTCAACGAATTTGTTGAAGAACTCGAGCTCCTGCGCGCAATTATCCATAACGTGACAGATGATATACTTAATCATATCCCACGCCAGCTGCATATTGTCGTCAAGGTCAGCGAAGGCAATCTCGGGCTCTATCATCCAGAACTCCGCCGCGTGACGCGCGGTGTTGGAGTTTTCTGCGCGGAAGGTGGGGCCGAAGGTATATACGTTACCGAACGCCATAGCGTAGGTCTCGCCCTCGAGCTGTCCCGACACGGTCAGGTTAGCACTCTTGCCGAAGAAGTCGGAGGAATAATCAACGCCGCCGTCCTCGAGCCTCGGTGGATTATCAATATCGAGGGTGGTGACGCGGAACATCTCGCCCGCGCCCTCTGCGTCGGAGCAGGTGATTATCGGGGTGTGAACGTATACGAAGCCGCGGGAGTGGAAGAAGGAGTGGATAGCGTAGGCTACCTCACTGCGAACTCTGAATACCGCGGAGAAAAGGTTGGTTCTGGGGCGCAGATATGCCTGCTCGCGCAGGAATTCTACGGTGTGGCGCTTGGGCTGCAGGGGATAATCGGGGGTAGAGGTACCCTCGACGGTAACGCTCTCTGCCTTCAATTCAAGGGGCTGCTTCGCCTCGGGCGTGAGCACAATCCTACCCACAACGACAAGCGACGCGCCAACGTTCTGCGAGGCAATCTCGTCATAATTATTTATTTTGTCGCGCTCGAAAACCACCTGAATGCTCTTGAAGCAGGAGCCGTCGTTCAGGTCAATAAATCCAAACGCCTTTGAGTCACGAAGGTTTCTCACCCAGCCGCAGATAGTAACCGTGCGGCCGTCGTATGCCGCCATATCGGCATATACGTCACGAAGCAAGTCTCTTTTCATAGGAAATCTCCCTAAAATGAAATAAAATATATATAATAATGTATTATAGCACAGCAAAACCCTTTTTTCAACCACTCTTGGAAAAGTTTTTCAGGATAGAGCTCAGAAAATACAATACTTGACAAATCGAGCCCAAAGAGTTAAAATATAGTATCTTTTTAAAAAAGGAGAAAACTATGACATTCAGTGTTAATCATCCGATATTGTTCCTCATAGTAGGAATAATTATCGCGGTAGTGCTTGCCGAGGCGGTGTACTTCCTTGTCAAATCCTACCGCAGAGCGAAGAAAATCGGTATGGATATGGCTAAAATCAAGAAAACGATAGTCACCGCCGCTATTTTCACCATAGCTCCGGCTATCTCGATAGTTATTACTGTGCTTGTTCTTTCCAACTCGCTCGGTATAGCTCTTCCCTGGCTGCGCCTTTCGGTCGTAGGCTCGCTTTCCTACGAAACCATTGCCGCGGTAAATGCGGCGCTGGGTATGAAAACCACCCTCGCAGAGCTCGCGCGAGGAATGACGGCGTCGCAGTTTGTTACCATCTCGATTGTTATGACCGCTTCGATTATGGTCGGCATCTGGCTTGTACCCGTGCTTGCCAAGAGAATGCAGAAGGGACTCGTTTCCTTCGAAAACAGGGACAAGAAGTGGTCCGATATTCTTCAGGGCTCGCTCTTTATCGGTATGATTTCCGCCTTCGTTGGCTACGTTTTCTCCGACGTGTCAAGGCTGTGGACATCAGAGAACGGACTGTTCAGCCTCACGACGAAAAACGAGTTCGGCGAGGAAATCACAACCTTTGTCAGCTCGACCTCAGGACTTATCCCCGTGTGCGTTATGGCTGTCAGTATGGTATCGATGCTTATCTGCGGCCTCTTGATGAAAAAGCTCAAGTGGAATTGGCTCAACGACTATGCTCTGCCCCTGTGTATGATTATTGGTATGCTCTCGGCGATTCCATTCACAGCACTTCTCGGTTAAGGAGGTTATTATGAAGAACAGAAAAGAAATATCATATATGGACTCGGTTCACCGCGACGGTACGATATGGAACCTTATCGTTATGGTTATCCTTCTCGCATTCCCCGTTGTGGTCGGTCTTATTTTCCAGGCATCTCCCGACTGGGCTGGCGTTGGCGAGGGACTTATCGCTACCGCTCCTATGTATTGGGCTGTCGGAGTTATAGAAACCATAACCTTTATCCCGATGCTCGGCGCGGGCGGCTCCTACCTATCCTTCGTCACGGGCAATATTTCAAACCTTAAGCTTCCCTGCGCAGTCAACGCTCTTGAAAACTGGAACGTCAAGGCGCAGAGCGAGGAGGGAGAGATCGTTTCCACCATTGCTATCGCGGTATCGAGTATAGTTACCACGGTTATTATAATTCTCGGAGTTATTCTCATAGTTCCGCTCTCCGCTCTGATAGAGGGCAACGAAACTATACAACCCGCCTTCGACCAGCTTCTTCCCGCTCTCTTTGGCGCGCTCGGAGTCGTCTTTATCTCGAAGAATTGGAAGATTTCCATAGCTCCAATCGCCCTTATGCTCATTCTCTTCGTTTTCGTCCCCGCTATCAATACCTCGACCGTTGGAATTATGGTTCCCGTCGGCGTAGTCTTCACCCTCGTTATGTCGAGAATACTCTACAAGAAGGGGCTGCTGTAATATAATGGAAATATTAGTTTACATAGCTATCGGTCTTGGCGCGCTGCTGCTCGCGCTTATCGCGCTCGTTGTAGTAAGGGCTCTGCTCTTTCGCCCCCACCCCGAGAAATCGGCAGAAAAGGACGAGATAAGCTTTGATAAGGACAGGGCGCATGGTTCGCTTTCAGAGCTTATAAAGTGCCGTACCGTGTCAAATTCCGACCCCTCGCTCGAGGATGGCGAAGAGTTTGGAAAGCTCCTCGCTCTTCTCCCCGAGCTTTATCCCGAGGTGTTCTCGGTATGCGAGTACCGTGAGCTTGCCGACAGGGGTCTTCTCTTTCGCTGGAGGGGCGAGAGCCCTGATAATCCCACCGTGCTTATGGCTCACTATGACGTTGTGCCTGTCAATGAGAATATGTGGGAGGAGGCTCCCTTTTCGGGAGCTATCAAGGACGGCTTTATCCACGGCAGAGGCGCCCTTGATACCAAGGCAACCTTTTCTTCTATCCTTTTCGCCGCGAGCAAGCTCATTGCCGACGGCTTCACACCGAAAAACGATATATACTTCGCCTTCTCGGGAGGTGAGGAAATTAACGGACCCGGAGCTTCCAATATCGTTGACTACTTCGAGCGCGAGGGCATAACCCCGTCACTCGTGCTTGACGAGGGCGGCGCCGTTGTAGAAAACGTCTTCCCCGGAGTGAAAAAGCCCTGCGCCCTTATCGGTATCGCGGAAAAGGGTATGCTCGAGCTTGAATTCAAGGTCAAGTCAAACGGCGGACACTCCTCCGCTCCAAAGCCCGGTACGCCCATAGCTATCCTCTCACGCGCCTGCTGCAAGGTTGAGTCCAAGCCCTTCAAGCGTCACCTCACCGCGCCCGTAGCATATATGTTCGACACCCTCGCCAGACACTCCACCTTCCTTTATAGGCTCATTTTCTCAAATCTGTGGGCGTTTGGCTGGCTGCTCGATATTATCTGCAAGAAAACGGGCGGCGACCTTAATGCTATGATGCGCACGACGGTAGCCTTCACACAGATGAGCGGCTCGAGCGCCTCTAACGTTCTCCCCCCCGTTGCCACTATGGTTACCAATATGCGCCTCAACCCCTGCGACACCACCGAGAGCGCGCACGAGTATATAAGACGCGTGGTCAACGACGACAGAGTTGAGGTTAATCTGCTTCGCGGTATGAACCCCAGCCGCATCTCGCGCGTTGACACCGAGGGCTTCCTTCGCACAGAAAGAGCTATTCTTTCCACCTGGGAGGTCAATATCGTTTCACCCTACCTTATGGTGCAGTGCTCCGACAGCAAGCACTGGGGCAGAATCAGCGACAGAGTCTACCGCTTCTCCGCTATGGACCTCTCCAACGAGGAGCGCGCCACCATTCACGGAAATAACGAGCGCATCAGGCTCGACTCTCTCGACAGATGCTGTGAGTTCTATATAAGGCTTATGAAAAACAGCTGATTTTCCCATTTAAAACTATATATTAAAAAATACTGCGGCTATGTCGCAGTATTTTTTGTTGACTTTCCGCCCACTTTGGTATAGAATGTAGAAAAGGGGGATTTCCTTATGATTTTTGAGAAGACTATAACTAGAATATATCTGTCTATTATGGACAGGCGTATGGACCCTGTGGGTGACATATTCTACTTTTCCGCGAGCGACTTCGAGGGGCTCAGAGAGGAGGACTTCGAGTTTTTCGGAAATGGCGGGCAGAGGCTCATAGGAAGGATATATCGCTATGGCGATGGAAATGATAGAAGAATCATAGTATTCGACCACGGAATGGGCAACGGACACGACGCGTACCTCAGAGAAATCGAGCTTTTAGCGCGACACGGGTACACCGTTGTCTCCTACGACCACACGGGCTGTCACAGGTCAGAGGGCGAGTCTGTGCGCGGTTTTTCGCAGTCACTTTCCGACCTTGACTGCTGCCTCTGCTACGTTAAGGCGCGTTTTGCAGGCAGCAGTATCTCGGTTATCGGACATAGCTGGGGCGGCTTTTCGACACTGAATATTTCAGCTCTGCACCCCGAGATTACACACATCGTGGCTCTGTCGGGCTTCGTTTCGGTTGAGAGAATGCTAAAGCAGTTCTTTTCCGGACTGCTCGGCGCGTTCGTGCCGAAAATATACGCTATTGAGAAGGAGCGCGGCGGAAAATATGCCGAGATGGACGCTGTCAGCTCTCTTCGCGCATCGGATGCCAAGGCTCTCATTATTCACTCAAGGGACGACAAGACGGTCAAGGCGAAGGCTCACTTTGACGTACTGAGCAGAGAGCTTGCCGACCGACCCGAAACCTATTTCCTGTCATTATCCGACAGAGGACACAACCCTAACTACACCAAAAATGCGGTTAAGCTGCTTGGAGAATTCAATACGAAGCTAACCAAGGCAAGAAGAAAAAAGCGCCTCACAACTCCCGAGGAGAAAAAGGCGTTCTTAGACAGCTTTGACTGGTGGGCGATTACAGAGCAGGACGAGGAGATTTTCTCGAAAATCTTTGAGTTTCTTGACAGTTAATACAGCCAAGTTTTAATAAGATAGGCACTCCGTACGGAGTGCCTTTTTTTAGCTAGAAGAATCCTTTTTTAAATATATAGAAAAACAAAAAAGCCCCGCGATTGCAGGACTCCGATATATACAAGATATTTGCTATAGTCAAATATCCACAGAAAACCGAATAAAGGAATAGGACGAAACTATGCGAAGCATCATTTTGGCTTTGGCGTGCTCGGACAGATAGGCCGATTTTGCGAAGCAAACTCGCCTTGTTCAGAGGCGAGAGGACTATCTTGAAGCGGCTAACCGTTCTCCGACTAAACCGTTGTCCGCGCCGCTTTAAAGCCACGAGGTCATTGCCGTAAGGCAACCGAAGATTATGATTAACCAGAGAGGGTGTGCCATTTTCATATTTCATTCATCAAAACAAAAAAGCCCCGCGATTGCAGGACTCCGATATATACAAGATATTTGCTATAGTCAAATATCCACAGAAAACCGAATAAAGGAACAGGACGAAACCATGCGAAGCATCATTTTGCTTTGGCTTTTAGCATTCCATAGAATAATGCTGTTCAAGCCCTCGGTCAATTAGTATCAGTCAACTGAACACATTACTGTGCTTACATCTCTGACCTATCAAACTCGTAGTCTACAAGTGACCTTACTCAT
>JAFTST010000030.1 GCA_017467165.1 Clostridia bacterium
CTCCGACCCCGTATTCTATATCAACGACCTTCTTCCTCACCTTGGCGCGCGTCAGTCGCAGGAGCCTCTCGGAAAGGCTATCTCGGGCGAGGCACTCAATATTCTCGTCGGAGGACTTCCTTATGCCGATGCGGATATCAGCGACAAGATAAAGATGTCCGTCCTCTCTATGCTCTACGAAAAGTACGGAGTTACCGAGGAGGATTTCCTCTCCGCAGAGCTTTCGCTCGTTCCTGCCTTCAAGGCGAGAGATATAGGCTTTGACAGAGCGCTTATTGGCGCGTACGGTCACGACGACAGAGTGTGCTCCTATCCCGCTGTGACGGCGCTTCTCGATACCGAGAGTGATAGCACCGTGCTGGTTGTTCTCGCGGATAAGGAGGAGATAGGCTCTGTTGGACTCACGGGTATGCAGTCCGACGTTCTCGTTGACCTTATTTCTATGATTTCAAGAGAGCTTGGAAAGAATGATATAATCGTCAGAAGCAAATCCAAGTGCCTCAGCGCCGACGTTACCGCGGCTTATGACCCCAACTTCTCCGAGGTATATGAGAGAAGAAACAGCGCGTTCCTCTCCTGCGGTACCTGTATGAGCAAGTACACGGGCTCAAGAGGAAAGTCCGGCACCAACGACGCTTCTGCGGAGCTTGTTGGATACGTCAGACGAGTATTTAACGACAACGGCGTTATCTGGCAGACAGCAGAGCTTGGCAGAGTTGACGAGGGCGGCGGCGGAACCGTTGCTATGTACATAGCAAATCACAATATCGAGACGGTCGATATCGGTGTTCCCGTTATTTCTATGCACGCTCCGTACGAGGTTGTCTCCAAGGCTGACGTGTATTCTACCTACAAGGCTTTTTCTGCGTTTATTAAGTAGCCTCATTACTCAAAATATATTTGTTTTTGAGAATGAGGAGGAGAAATGTTATTTAATAAATTAGCGGCGGCCGACGATAGATATAGGGAGATTGAGCAGATGCTCACTCTCCCTGAGGTTATTTCTGATAATAAGACCTATCAGAGATTGATTAAGGAATATAACCGACTTGAAGAGGTGGTCCTGAAGTACAGGGAATATCTCGCCACCGAAAAGCAGATGCGCGAGGCGGACGATATGATGCGCGATTCCTCTATTGACCCTGAGCTAAGACAGATGGCTGAGGATGAGTTCCACGAGTGCAGGGACAAGTGCGAGAGACTCAAGGATGAGTTAAAAATATTGCTCGTACCCAAGGATCCCAACGACTCGAAGAACGTTATTGTTGAGTTAAGACAGGGCGCGGGCGGCGAGGAAGCGGCTCTTTTCGCGCAGGACCTGTACCGTATGTATACTATGTACGCTACGGCAAGGGGATATAAGACAGAGGTTCTTTCGCTCAATGATACCGAGCTTGGCGGAATAAAGGCTATATCCTTCATGGTTATCGGCGATGGCGCATACTCGAGATTGAAGTTTGAGAGCGGAGTTCACAGAGTACAGCGTATTCCCGTCACAGAATCCAACGGTCGAATTCAGACCTCTACCGTGACGGTTGCGGTGCTGCCCGAGGCTGATGAGGTTGAGGTGCAGATAAATCCGTCGGATATTAAAATTGAATCCTGCAAGTCAAGCGGCGCTGGCGGTCAGCATATCAACAAGACCGAGTCTGCCGTTCGCCTGACTCATATACCCACGGGTATAGTTATAGAGTGCGACCAGGAGCGTAGCCAGCTTCAGAACAAGGAAAAGGCTATGCGCCTGCTCTATTCGAAGCTGTATGACGCTAAGGTGCGAGAGCAGGAGGAGGCGATAGCCTCGACAAGAAAAAATCAGGTCGGAAGTGGTGACAGAAGCGAGAAAATCAGAACCTATAATTTTCCGCAGTCCAGAGTTACCGACCACAGAATAAATAAAACCCTCTTTTCGCTCGACGGATTTCTTGACGGCGATATGGACGGAATAATCGACGAGCTTGTGGCTCAGGATGCGGCGCAGAGGTTGCAGGACAATGATGATTGACACGAAAATTATTCGCATCCCGCCCGATGCCGAGCTCAGTCTGATAGACGAGGCGCTTATGCCTGCTGCCGAAATAATCCGCTCGGGCGGACTTGTCGCGTTTCCTACGGAAACGGTGTACGGACTCGGCGCTGATGCAACGAGCGAGCTAGCTTCAAAGAAAATATACGCGGCGAAGGGAAGACCCTCGGATAACCCGCTCATCATTCATATATCCACACCCGAGGATGCGGAGGGATACACATATACTAATGGGGTATATTATAAGCTGGCTCGTGCATTTATGCCGGGTCCGATTACCGTCGTGCTTCCTTCCAGAGAAACTGTGCCGGAGGCAACAAGAGGCGGTCTTGCTACCGTTGCAGTCAGGTGCCCCTCGTCAAGAATTGCCAACAGGCTTATTAAGCTTTCGGGTGTGCCGATTGCCGCCCCCTCGGCAAATCTTTCGGGTAGCCCGTCGCCCACAACGGCAGAGCACGTTATGGACGATATGATGGGGCGTATTGACTGTATAGTTGACGGAGGAGCGTCCGAGGTTGGTCTTGAATCGACCATCGTATCTGTTAAGTCGGATGATTCTGTTGTCCTGCTTCGCCCGGGAAAAATCACGGTTGAAGATATAAGAGCCCTTGGCATCGAGGTTGAAATTGCAAGAGCGGTAACGGAGTCCTTGAGAGAAGGCGAGATTGCTCTTTCTCCCGGTATGAAGTACAGGCATTATGCTCCTGGGGCAGAGGTCGTTCTGCTTGACGGCTCGCCCGATAAGGCGATTTCCTACATCAGCGCCCGGAGCTATTCAAATTATGCGGTAATTTGCTATTCAGAGGATATATCGCAATTTGAAAGCGCCCTTGGGGACGCAACAATAATAGATTTTGGAAACAGAGATGATATGAAATCTCAGGCAAGGTCTCTTTTCGATATTCTTCGCGCGGCGGACAAGCAGAGCTATGATATTATTTTCGCTCCGCTCCCCCCGACAGAGGATATAGGGCTCGCGCTCTACAATCGTATGATAAGAGCGGCGGCACACAAGATAATCAGATTGTGACGGTGAAATTATGGCTAGAAAAAAGAAAACGAATATACAAGAGGTTTCGGCGCCCGAGGCTGTCGCAACACCGCAGCCTATAACCGAAACTCTTGTCAAAAACTATATGCCTTATGCTATGAGCGTCATAGTTTCAAGAGCTATCCCCGAGATTGACGGATTTAAGCCATCTCACAGAAAGCTCCTCTATACTATGTACAAGATGGGACTGCTCACGGGAGCGCGCACCAAGAGCGCCAATATAGTCGGTCAGACCATGCGCCTTAATCCTCACGGCGATGCTTCAATCTATGAAACCATGGTGCGACTTACCAGAGGTCACGAGGCGCTCCTTCACCCATTCGTTGACTCGAAGGGCTCGTTCGGAAAGCAGTATTCCAAGGATATGGCATACGCCGCGTCGAGATATACAGAGGCGAAGCTTGAGCCATTCTGCCAGGAATTATTCTCGGGAATTGACAAAAACGCCGTAGATTTCATTCCGAACTATGATAATACGATGATGGAGCCAAAGCTCCTGCCAACCACCTTCCCGAATATTCTCGTTTCGGTCAATCTCGGTATCGCGGTTGGTATGACCTCATCAATCTGTTCGTTTAATCTTTCTGAAATATGCGACGGAACTATCGCGTTACTCAAGCACCCGGGCACGACTATCGACAGAATGATGGATATAGTCAAGGCTCCGGATTTTCCGGGCGGCGCGCAGATTATATATGACAGAGATCAGATAAAAAAGATATACGAGACGGGTGTCGGCAGCTTCAAAATGCGAGCTAAGTACCGCTATCTCAAGAAGGAAAACGCCATTGAGGTTCTTGAAATTCCGTACTCCGCGAGTGTTGAGTCAATCATCAAAAAGGCGACCGATATGATCAAGAGCGGAAAGCTCCGTGAGGTTTCAGACGTCAGAGATGCTATTGACCTGAGCGGCTTCAAGCTTATCTTTGAGCTCAAGCGCGACGCCAATCCCGAGCTGGTTATGCAGAAGCTCTTTTCTGCTACCGACCTTGAGTGCAACTTTGACTGTAACTTCAATATTCTCGTCGACGGAACTCCGATGCAGCTCGGTATACGCGAAACGCTGCTCGAGTGGATAAGATTCAGACAGGCTTGCCTCACAAGAGAGCTCACGTTTGACCTCGAGAAGAAGGAAGGTAAGCTGGAGCTTCTGCTTGGTCTTGCCGCCATACTCCTTGATATAGACAAGGCTATAAGGATTATAAGAAGCACAGAGCTTGAGGAGGACGTTGTTCCCAATCTGGCGAAGGGATTTAATCTTAATACCCGTCAGGCTGAATATATAGCTGAAATAAAGCTCCGTAACCTTAACAGGCAGTATATAGTCAAAAGAGTCGAGGAAATTGAGAGCATCAGAGAGGAGATTGCTGAGCTGAAAGCAATTCTCGCAGATGAGCTTAAGCTCAAGGCGCTTATCATATCTCAGCTTCAGGAAATCAAGAAAAAGTACGGTCAGCCGAGAAGGACAGAGATTATCAGCAAGGACGAAATAGTTAAGCCCGATAAGGACCTGTTCTTCGAGAACTATAACTGCCGTCTTATTCTCACCCGTGGCGGATATTTTAAAAAGCTGTCCGTGCAGGGAGCCCGTTCAGCAGAGGAGCAGAAGCTCAAGGAGGGCGATTTCGTTATCTACGTCGAGGATACCGACAACAGAGGCGACATTCTGTTTTTCACCGATAAGGCTCAGATTTACCGCGTCAGAGTAGCGGATTTCGATATCTCTAAGCCGAGTCATATGGGTGACTACGTACCTAGCAAGCTCGGTATGGATGATGACGAGCACGTTGTCGGCTGTAAGATGATATACGATATTATCCCCGAGCATCATATGATATACGTCTTCGAAAACGGAAAGGGCCTCAGGGTCAAGATGGAGGCGTACGAATCGAAATCGCGCAGAAGAAAGCTTTCCGGAGCATTTTCTCTCGCTTCTCCCATCGTTGGAGCTATCTACGAGGGCAAGGAGCCCAAGCTGATATTCATAAGAAGCGACGCGGGCAGAGCTATGCTTATAAAGAGTAGCCTGATTCCCGAAAAATCAACCAGAACTGCCGCAGGTGTGCAGATAATGCAGCTGCCTAAAAAGGGCGTTAAGGTAGATCTGGTAACCGACAGGATAGAGGACGTGGGCTCGGATGCCGCCAAGTGCAAGAAGCTCACTATTCCTTCGACCGGTAACTCTATCAATCAGCTTTCATTTAATTTCTGATTGATTAAGCCAAGATAAAAAAAGAGCCGCGTGAGCGGCTCTTTTTGATTAGTCATCGTCCTCGTCGTGATGATCGTCGTCATCATCGTCATCGTCGTCGTGATCCTTTTCATTCTCCTTATCGTTGACCTTGATGAAGCTGAGCTGTACGCCGCACATATCAAGTATGAAGAGAGTGAGGAAAACGAGCGCCTTGATAACCACGAGCGCAGTGCCGATTTCCGATATGGTGGAAAGCACGGTAATTCTGGCATCAAAGAGGGAACAGAGGTTGTAGACGAGTGAGCGAAGAATATCGAGTCCTGTGAATCCTGCGAGAAGATAGAGAACTGTTTTAGCGCTTCTTTTCACCGTCTTTTCCTTGGTATTGAGAAACAGATATCCACCGCAGAGAATGAACGCGATAAGATTAAGATAGCCTGTGAGCCAGACTAAAAGCTTCTGAAAATTAACCGACAGCTTTTTCATAATTGCACCTCACAAAATATATTTTACTCAACCAGAGTTTTGAATTTATAGCCGACGCCCCACACGGTCTTGAGCTCCCACTTGTCAGAAACGCCCTCAAGCTTCTCGCGAAGCCTTTTAACGTGGACGTCAACCGTTCTCGAGTCGCCGAGATAATCGAAGCCCCATACCTTATCCAAAAGCTGATCGCGTGTGAATACACGGTTGCAGTTAGATGCAAGGAAGTAGAGAAGCTCGAGCTCCTTCGGGGGGATGTCTACCGCCTTGCCGCAGAGCTTCAGCTCATATTTCTTCAGAGAAATCTCAAGGTTTTCGAATCTGACAACCTCGTCATCCTCAATCTTCTTGTGCGCGTTGTAGCGACGGAGCACCGCCTTGATTCTGGCAGAAAGCTCCTTCATATCGAAGGGCTTGACGATAAAGTCGTC
>JAFTST010000031.1 GCA_017467165.1 Clostridia bacterium
AAGATCGAGCCTATGCAGCAGTCCGACTTCGAGGCTATCTACGAGGCTCTCGAGGGCTGTCCCGTTACTATCAGATTCCTTGATCCCCCTCTGCACGAGTTCGTTCCCACCGAGGAGGCTGACATCGCCGCTCTCGCCAAGGCACAGGGCAAGACCGTTGAGGATATCAAGAACATTATCGCATCTCTCCACGAGTTCAACCCCATGATGGGTCACAGAGGCTGCCGTCTTGCAGTTACCTACCCCGAGATCGCTAAGATGCAGACCGCGGCGGTTATCAAGGCTGCTATCAACGTTCAGGCAAGACATCCCGAGTGGAAGGTTGTTCCCGAGATTATGATTCCCCTCGTAGGCGAAATCAAGGAGCTCAAGTACGTCAAGGACGTTGTCGTTGCTACCGCTGACGCTATCATCGCACAGAGCGGAGCTGACCTCAAGTACGAGGTTGGTACTATGATTGAGATTCCCAGAGCTTGTCTGACTGCTGACGACATTGCTCGCGAGGCTGAGTTCTTCTGCTTCGGTACTAACGACCTCACTCAGATGACCTACGGCTTCTCCCGTGACGACGCAGGCAAGTTCCTTGGCGCATACTACGACAGAAAGATATTCGAAAACGATCCCTTCGCTAAGCTTGACCAGGTTGGCGTTGGTAAGCTGATGGAAATGGCTATCAAGCTCGGTAAGTCGGTACGTCCCGAAATGCACGTCGGCATCTGCGGCGAGCACGGCGGCGACCCCTCCTCCGGTGAGTTCTGCCACAAGATCGTCCTCACCTACGTATCCTGCTCTCCCTTCAGAGTTCCGATCGCTCGCCTCGCGGCAGCTCAGGCAGCTCTGTCCAACTAATCAAAATACCCCCTGCGAAAAATCGCAGGACACCGAGAGGGGCGAGCGCTTCGGCGCTCGCCCCTTTTTCTAATAGCGAAGCCCCTCGGAGCTGTTCCGAGGGGCGATATTTTGGTGCGGATTGATTGAGCGGATATATGATGCCAAGACCGCAGAAATCGGGGTTGCATTGGGCTTAGTGTGGCATCAGGGCTTCAAGAGCTGATAATTTCCCGAGCGAAGAATCTCGCACAGCTTTTCAATGTCGCTGATTCTCTCGTCGGTAGCAATACCGCCGCAGCCTACGGTTTCGGGCTCGTGGGTGTCGCCGCCCGAGGTGAGAATGAGCCCCGGGTGCTCCTTAGCGAAGGCTTCTGCCTTTTCGTTATATTCGGGCTGGTTCCAATAGTTATAGAGCTCTATTCCGTCGATGCGCTCGAGCGGAAGGGGCTTCGGGTTGGCGTCCAATCTTGTCACCCTGTACGGATGTGCGTTGATAACCAGCACGCCAAGCTCGTGCATCACGCTTGACCACAGCTCAGAATTGCACCTTCTGAGCTCGGGGTGCTCTGAGAGCATTTTCGGAGTCACGCCGTAGCAGAGTATCTCTGACGCGCCGCCGACCCCCTCCTCAATTCCGAAAAGAATATCGAGGCCGTATTTCTCTCCCTCCGCCTTGCACTCAAGATAGTCGCGCTCGTACGCTGCAACGAAATCCTCCCAGGAAAGCTCGCGGCTCACTCCCGTATTTCCGTTCATAAAATGATTAGTCACGACGCAGCCTGCGTATCCCGCGTTGTGAAGCGCCTCTGCAAGCTCCTTCGGCGTCATTCTCGAGCACTTGCTGGTGGGAGTTGTGTGGGTATGTAGCTGATACTTGTACTTCATTCTTATCTCTCCTTGATATAGACGCGGTTTTCATGTATATTGTAGCACATTCTTTCTCCGAATACAAGATATTTGGCGGATAAGTCTATGAAAAATATACAAGCAGAAAAGAGCTGTTGCAAGTTTTCTTATCCCGTGCTATAATATATGTACATAACACACGGAGGCATATATGAAAAGATTTCTTTCCCTTCTGATACTTATAGGACTGCTTTCCTCCCTGCTCGTTTCCTGCGGTGGCAGAGAGGGCTCGGAGCCGCCTGCCGAGGCGTATCTCAACGGAGTGCATCTTTCGGAGTACGTTATAGTATATTCGGAGGACGAGCCCGACTACGATAAGAGGGCGGCGGAATACATACAGGCCGAGATACTCTCGAAGGCTCGCATCAAGGTCGATATCGTCACGGACAAGTCGGCTGTGGCGGCGCACGAGATCGTGGTTGGCGACACAGACAGAGAAATCTCGGAAAGGCTCGACGCAGAGTGCGAGGGTATGCAGTTTTCCATTCTCGCCGACAGAGGACACGTGGCTCTCGAGGGCGACTACTTCATTATCGCGGCGGCGGCTTATTTCTTCTCGGAGAGCTATATCCCCGCGGGTGACGGCAGTCTTACCGTACCGAGCGAAATAAAGATACACGAGCCTATCGTCAGGGACGCGAAAAACTATATTGTCCTTATCGGCGACGGAATGGGCGTCAATCAGACGAGGCTCTTCGACTATATGGACACCGATATTGAGTATAGTGACGGCGAGGATTTCTTCTACGGCTATCTCTTTCCCTATATCGGCTACTCACGCACTCAGTCCCTCTCGGGAATTACCGACAGCGCGGCGGGCGGCACTGCTCTCTCGACAGGCTATAAGACCTACAACGAGTATATCGGCAGAGATAAGGACGGCACCGACAGACAGTCGCTCACCGAGCTTATGTCAACGCTCGGAAAGGCTACCGCGGTAATGTCAACCGAAAAACAGACAGGCGCGACCCCCGCGACCTTCTCTGCGCACGCTATGGACAGGGATTCGAGCGGTGACATTTCAGACAGCCAGCTTAAAACCATACAAACTTACGGCACGGTTATAGACTGTGGCTTTGACTACTACACCAAAAAAATGGTTGACGCCTCTTTAGAAAAGCACATCACCGATACTCTCGGAAAAATCGGTGATGACGAGGACGGATTTTTCCTGATGTACGAGGAGGCTCACATCGACAAGCACTGCCACAACAACGATATAGAAAAGGTCTATCAGGCTATGGTCAGATTCAACCAGGCTATCGGCAGAGTGATGGAATACACCTTCTACCACCCCGAGACCTTCGTGCTTATAACCGCAGACCACGAAACAGGCGATATCTCGGAGAGTGACGGAGCTCTCGTCTTCAACAGTGACGACCACTCAGCGCAGGACGTTCTCGTCTTCGCGTACGGCAAGGGGGCTGAGCTTTTCGACGGTGTAACCGTGGAAAATATCCAGATAGCGCACACCATAGCAAGCCTCGTCGGAGTATATGACTTCGGCGACCAGAGCGAATTTGGCTATCTTGGAAAAGAGTGAATTTTCCTGCAAGCCACATCTGCCAAAACGAAAGCAGCACCCTTCGTCAGGGGTGCTGCTTTTAATCTTCTTCGGGACTATCAAAATAATCTCTGTCGAAAAACTCAGAGAGGGTTATGCCCGCGCCCTCGCAGAATCTCTTGACGGTGATAACCTTAGAGCATTTTGTTCTTCCTTTAATAAGGTCGTAGATTGCAGAGGGTGACATTCCGCCCTTCAAGGCAATATCACACACGTTGCTCTCTAGCTCGATACAAATTTCTTCTATGCGCTTGATTATAGCCTCATTTAAATTCATAATTTAACCTACCCATATTTTGTGGAGTTCCACAATTATTATAGGCAGATTAAAAAATTATCTCTCGTGGAGTTCCACGATATTGACAATATTTCATACAGATTGTATAATAGACCTATCAAATCGTGGTTTTCCACGAAACAGGAGGGCTCCTATGACAATCACATTTATCGGGCACTCTTCTATTTCCTCAAGCGAGAAAATCAAGAATATAGTCAAGGATCTGATACGAAAAAATGCTTACAGCCATAATAAGATTATCTGTTATCTTGGCGGTAGAGGCGATTTTGACGAGCTATGTGCCACCGCGTGCAGAGAATTAAAGAAAGAACGCGGCGACATTGAATTGATATACGTGACTCCGTATATAAGCTTATCCGAGCAATCAAAAATTCGCTATAACGAAGAACAGGGATTATATGATTCCTCAATATATCCGCCTATCGAAAGCACACCGCCAAGATTCGCCATTTCAAAAAGAAATGAATGGATGATATTAAATTCAGATCTGGTTATAGCATACGTTATCCGTAGCTACGGCGGGGCGTACAAATCGCTGCAGGTGGCAAAAAAGAGAAATAAGAGGATAATCAATATTTGTAGCCTGATATAAGCCTTAAACGGTCACTAAATATTAAGGTTTTTCCTCTGAAATACTGAAAGCGGAGGCTCAACTGAGCCTCCGCTTCTTTTCTTGCTGTTCCCTCTCGGGAGTTAGTGTATCAGTATTCTACCGCGATGGAATAGAAATAGTTATTTCCGTCCACGGGAGTGATGGTTACTGTAACGTCCTCGGTCGCGGTGTAGGTGAACTGCGTATCGGTGACGGTTTCTGTCATACTGCCGTCGGTTATAGTATAGTTGGTGTAGCCCGAGTAACCGTTTATAGTAAGGGTCGCTCCTGCCATAAGGGTTACTGTGATATTGCCCTCCTTAACCTGCGAGTTAGTTCCGCCGTTGTCGCCGATTCTGACGTTCGAAAGGTTGATAGCCGCGGGCGCCTCTCTGTAGTTGCCCTCGCTTCCGAAGGTAACGGTGAAGCTCTCGGGCTTAACCTCCACGGGATACTCTACCTTGAAAGAGTAGAGGTAGTTGTTGCTGTGCGCCGCGGTTATAGTGATGCGCACGCTTTCGGTCGCGGTGTAGGTATAGAGAATATCGGTGACGGTTTCTGTCATACTGCCGTCGGTTATAGTATAGTTGGTGTAGCCCGAGTAACCGTTTATAGTAAGGGTCGCGCCCGCTTTCAGAAGGAAGCTGAAGGAGCCCTCGGATATCTGCGAATTGTTGCCGCCGTTGTCGCGGATGTTAGCGCCGGAGAAGTCAATTCCGCTCGAGGTATAGTTGCCCTCGCTACCGAAGTTAACCTCGGTATTCTCATAGATTTCAGCGAGAGGCTCGTATGCAACCTCGAGGTAGGTGATATACGACTTGCTGAAGTTGGGAGCCTCCTCGGTGCCTGCGTTCTCCGCCTTGATAACGACGAGAGTGGGCTCCGTGGTGGTGAAGACGTAGCAGGCGTTATCATCCATAGCGACGAGTTCTTCGCCCGCGTACACCAGAAGAAGTCCGTAGCTCTTATCGAAGCCCTTGATAGTAACGGTAGCGTAAGCGCCCACTATGAAGCTTATCTCAGAGTCCTGTCCCATCTGAGCGCCGCCGCTGTGAGGCTTAAAGGTACCGCCTATGGTTATATTGGAGGTAGAGGTGAGAATACCCGTGAGATCACCTTCAACCGTCGAGCCGCCAAAGACGTACCTTCCGCCCTCCATAGGACAGATAATCTCTATTGATACAAGATAGTTATTCTCAAGACCCGTGTATACTACGACACAGTCCTCGACAGCGGTATAGCTTGCCGACTCGTGATATACGGTAAGGTCAGCCTCGCCCTCGGCTCCGACGGTATAGTTGGCGTACTGGGTGTTGGCATAGGGATTAACCTTAACTATCGTGCCTGCCTTGACGGGGAAGGAGATAGTTCCCTGTATCTGATATTCAGCTCCGTTCTTTCTGAAGCTGCCCTCGGTGGTAACTCTTATATTGGAGATAACCGCGTTGTAGTCGTCCTCGGTGACGAAGGAGAGGACGGTATTCTGTGTGATGGCGGGATCTCTGTCAGGTGACTCAAAGCTTACGGTAACGGTAAGCTCAAGACCGCCAAAGCTGAATATCACGCCATACTCGCCTGCCTCGGTGTTGACTACGGCGTCGGTGTTGACCTCGAAATCGGTGACGGTATGCACCGAGTTGTCGGAGTAGTAAGCCTTGACAACAACGCCCTCAAGAGAAAGCTCGTCGCCAACGGTGTAGTTGGTGTTGAGTCCCTCAACCTTGATCTCGTTGAGAGTGGGAGCTTCCGGCGCCTCTGCCGCGGGATTGACTATGATAGAGTAGAGATACAGGTCGCCCGTCGACATAATAACGACCTCGGTATCGGTATCGAAGTATCTGACGAAGGTAGCCGAGCTCGTTCCGACTCCGTTGACGGTGAGGAAGGAGTAGCCGGGGAAGGTATTGACGGTAATTTCGGTGCCTGCCTTGAGGGAGAAGGTGATGAACGCGCCCTGCTTCATATTGAGAGCGTTGGCATTCTGGTTCCAGGCTACGTTTCCGTTCTCCGCGCTGATAACAAGCTCGCCGAAGGTGAGCGTCGAGCCCTTGAAGGAGGGTGTTTCAATATCGTAGGTGTGGCTTGTGCCCGTGGGAGAGGAGCCCTTATCAAAGTAGTAATAGGTTCTCTCGTCCGCCTTAACCTCGTCGCTGGTGGGATCCCAGGGGTCAAGGTAGCTGACCTTGCCGTTATTTCTGCCGAAGATAACCGCGTAGTCGTAGTAATTAGTTGCCTCGTCAGCCGTGAGGAATCTCATTCCTGCGACAGCCTCTGTGATAGCGCCCGCGCCCGTGTTTCCATACTCAACGTAATTAACCGTTGCGTCGGTGGGCTTGGCGTTCATAGAAACGTATCTCTCGTTCTTCGACGAGCCCGAGAAGCCCTTGGTGGAGATATGTCCGTCGAGCTCGCACTCGATAAGCGCGACAGCCGCGTACGCGCCCCAAGGACGGCCTATGGCGGTGTTACCGTTGGTAACAACGTCCGCATCCGCGGTGAAGGAGCACTGATAGAAGATAGCGCCGTATGTAACAACGTCGTCCGTGCCCTTGTTGTTGCCCTTGAAGGCTGTGATATATCCGCCGTCGGTCTTGCCGTTGGAGATAGAGTGAATGGTACAGCTCTTGAAAAGAGTGGTGTTGTTCGAGCCGAAGATGAAGTCGGTGACGCCCTGGATATGCACGCCCTCAAACAGATGTCTGCCTGTGAAGAGCTCCACGGTGTCCTGATAGCCAAGAAGCCTTCCGCCCTTCATAGTGAAGCGGTCTGCCTGCACGAGAAGAGCGAGCGCTCTGTGCTCGGAGTAGCCCGCGCCGAGCTCGGCGTCAAACACAGCCTGGCTGTTCCAATAGTTCGAGATAGTGATATTTTCGAAGGTAACGTTATAAGCGCTCTCCCTTACCGAAACGGTAGCGGTGGAGTCGGTAACGTGAGTGAAGCCGCTTCCGTCCGGAAGACCGAACAGCGAGTCCCACTCGATAACAGCCTCGACGCCCTCGTCTGCTCTGAGGGTGAGGTTGGGAATGGTTATTTCGAGCTTTTCTTCATATTTTCCGCCCGCGAGCTCAATAACCTTCTTGGCAGTTGCCTCAGCGCCAGCGAGGAAATCAAGAGCCTGCTGTACGGTTGTGAATCGAGCCTTGCCGTCAACAACCGCGCCGATAGCGCCGTCGTACGCGCCGTCTACCCTGACGGTATACACACCGTCAACCGCCACGGGCTCTCTGGATACTACGCTTATATCGATAGTACCTGTGACGCTCTTGCCCTCGGCGTAGGTATACTTAACCGTGAGGGTAACCGCTCCCGCAGTCGAGGAGTCGAAGCCTATAACCTCGTACTCATCAACCACGAAGCTACGGGAGATGCCCTCAGCCGCCTCGGCTACAACCTCGACGGAAAGACCCTTTCCGGAGAAGCTCTCGCCAAGCTTATACACTTCCTTGAAGCTGAAGTTGAAATATACTCCGTTGCCGTAGGAGCTGTTTTCAATCTTCTCGATAGCATCGGTGTGCAGAACGAGCCGCGCGGGCTCGAAAACGGTAACCTCGAAGCTCAGCTTCTCATAGTCCTTATACTGTACGTGGACGGTATAGACGCCCCTTCTTGTCATATCGACAGCCGAGGAGTCGATAACGAGATCCTTCATAGCTATGGGCTCGGTCTTTCCGCTCTCGAAAACAGCGTTCGCTCTGATACCCGAGGTATCAAGGCTCTCACCAACGAGAAAGGCGGTGTTGCCCGTAGCGGCAAGCTCAAAGCCAACCTCCTCGGACACGAGCACCGAGCACTCAAGCTCAAGGAGGAATATGTCAATAGTACCGCTGACACGGTTGATTTTCCACTCGCCCTCGGTGACGTCAATCTCGAGTCTGACAACGGGGCTGGACTCTGCGGTTCCGACGAACTCAATCTCGCTGACAGTGCCGTCGGGCGCGGTAATCTTAACCTTCTGATAGTCTGCTCCGCTGGAGCCGTTCTGGATATAGAAGGCGAGCTTTCCCGTTCCGGGTACGGAAACGGTAATCGTGTTGGCATTTCCGCCAAGCTTCGCCGATCTCTGGAAGGACTTGGTGTCCGTGGAGTCCTCGGGATTTTTCCAGGTCTTATTTCTGTTTCTTATCTCTGTGCCCGCGTTGATAGTGAACATTCCGTTTATCGAGTCCTCAGCGAGCGTTTCCGCACTAAGGTCGGAAATATTCAGCGAATAGCTCACGTTTTCATACTGGGGAGCTTTTTCTGTCCATTTAGCGTATATGGTGGTGTCCGCTACTATCTTCTCCGCCGCGAAATCAAACTCGACGGTGCATTCGAAGTCCTTATACCAGCCGCCGAAGTCGTGTCCAGCGAGCTTGGGGTCCTCTGCAGGACGGGTAGCGTATCCGTTTTCCTCGACGCGCTGATCAGCTACGGCGCTTCCGTCACCAACAGAGAAACGGACGGTATATACCGCAGGCTCGGGATCGGGATCTGGATCGGGATCGGGATTGGGATTGGGATTGGGATCGGGATTGGGATCGGGATTGGGATCGGGTGTGGGGTCGGGTGTGGGGTCGGGCGTGGGATCGTCGGGCTTGCACGCCGTGACCGAAAGCACCGCGAATAGCATCGCGATACAGAGGAGTATACATAACAGCTTTTTCATTGTCTTTTCTCCTATATGTTTTTGAGTGGTTATGCGCGTGTGTAGCGCGCGTTGCCTGCTCTTAACTAAATTATAACATAGTGTACAAATTAATTCAACGAACGCGAGGAAAAATTGTGAATTTCGTCAATTTTTACTAATAAATTGCCCGCGTTGAAGGTTTTCTCTGCCCTCTTTCTTTTCGTTTTTGGCATTTTCAACAAATTGGCAGATGTTAGCCGCACATTTTTCGGGTCTTGTAGCGCTAAAAGTTTTTTCCCGACGGTATTGTATTTTTTCCGCGCGTGTGTTAAAATAACCTTGTCGGTTATCCGACGCTCAATTATAGATTGACAGAGTAGGAAGATATGCGTTACAAGTGCCTTGTGGACGGGGAGCTGTCACAGGGACGAAAAGGCGGCGTCGCCTTGCGGTATATCCTCCGCATCCCACTGTTGCCGCAAGAATATTCGCCGACCTCGGCGCATACCCCCATGGTGCAGAAGATGTGATCTGTAGTATGGAGGTTTTTTTATATGAAAAGGAAGGTTGGACTAAATCACCTGCGGCTCTCCGTAGCCCTGTCGATGCTGGCGGCGGTGAGCATCATTCTCGGAAAGTATCTGGCGTTTAATGTGGGAGAATATCTGCGCTTCAGCCTAGAAAACCTGCCCACGCTTTTCGCAGGGGCGGTGTGGGGGCCTGTTGCCGCGGCGCTCGTAGCCGCTGTTGCCGACCTTGTCGGCAGCCTTATGGTCGGTTACGCCATCAATCCTATAATCACCCTCGGCGCTGTGGCGCTCGGCGTGGTGTCGGGCACGAGCTTCAGGCTGACAAGGAGGATGCGTACCCTGCCCCGCGTGGCTATTGCCGTGCTTCTCGGACACCTGTGCGGCTCGGTTCTAATAAAGAGTCTGGGGCTCACGGTATTCTACGGGACCGATTTTTCGGTTATAGTAGGGTGGAGGCTTCTGAATTATCTTGCCGTCGGGGCTATCGAGGGCGCCGTTCTCTTCTCGCTCCTGAGTAGCAAGGCTGTCCTGAGGGCTGCGAAGTATCTCACAGAGGGCAGAGGCTCTGCTGTGGGAATGAGCTATAAGGCGGCTATCGAATATATCCACGGCGTGAGCTGGACCTTCTGCAAGCCGGGGCTCGACAGAATACGCGAGCTGTGCGAAGGGCTGGGCTCTCCTCAAAGAAAGCTGAAATTCATACACGTTGCCGGCACCAACGGCAAGGGCTCGTTCTCCTCTATGACGGCGAGCATATTGGCGAAGGCTGGCTACCGTGTCGGTCTTTTCACCTCGCCGTACGTTCTCCGCTTCAACGAAAGAATACAGATTAACGGCGTACCGATACCCGACGCCACCCTCGCGAAAATCACCGAAAGGGTGAGGCCGATAGCGGACGCTATGGCGGATAAGCCTACCGAATTCGAGCTCATCACCGCGATAGGCTTCGAGTATTTCGCCGCAGAGGGAGTTGATGTCGTGGTGCTTGAGGCCGGGCTTGGCGGCAGGCTGGATTCCACGAATATCATAGAATCTCCGCTTCTGTCGGTTATAACGGGAATATCACTCGACCACACGGCGATTCTCGGTGACACAGAAGAAAAGATAGCCGCAGAAAAGGCGGGAATTATCAAGGAGGGCTCCCCCGTGCTCTTTGGCGGTGAGTGGGGCTCCTGCTATGAGATTATTTCTGCCGTGGCTCGCGAGAGAGGCTCGGCGTGCCATATCACCGAAAGGGATAAAATTTTCATGAGAGAGGCCGACCTTTCGGGCACGGTTTTCGACTACAAGAGCTACACGGGTACGCGCATTTCCCTTCTCGGACTCTATCAGCCCTACAACGCGGCGACGGTTCTCGAGGCTGTTGAGATACTGAAATCCCGGGGTCTTAAAATCAGTCGAGAGGCGGTCTATGAGGGACTTGCCTCTGCCGTATGGCACGCAAGATTTGAAATAATAGGACGCTCTCCCCTTTTCATCTTCGACGGCGCGCACAACCCCGAGGGAATTTTCGAGGCTGTGAGGAGCATCAAGCATTATTTTGGCGGAAAGCGAGTCTATATCATCAGCGGAGTTCTGAGGGATAAGGACTACGGATATATAGCAGGAAGGCTCTCCGAGGTAGCAGAGCGGGTGTTCACCGTCACCCCGAGCAACCCGCGAGCGCTCACAGCAGAGGAATACCGCGACGCTATCATATCGCGCGGTGCTGACGCTGTCGCCTGCGAGAGCATCGAGGAGGCTATAAGGCTTTCCTTCGCCGCGGCAGAGGACGGCAGAGCGGTAATTTGTCTTGGCTCGCTGTACACCTACGGCGAGGTTATTGAAATACTGAATAAGGAGTAGAAAAATGCCATTCATAAGAATCACAACCAATGAGAAAATCAACCCCGAGCAGCGCTCTCGTCTGACGCGCGAGCTCGGCGAGAAAATCGAAATCTTCGAGGGAAAGAGCGAAAGATGGCTGATGCTGGAATTCGCCCCCGAGAAAGAAATGGCTCTTTCCGGAAGCTGCGCGCCCTGTTCTATGATAGAGGTCGATATTCTGGGGCACGCCACAGACAGCGAAAAGGAGAAAATGACCTCAGCTCTCACCGATACCGTAGGTAGACTTATCGGTATTGGGGCTGACAGAGTGTATATTAAGTATTCCGAGCACGACACCTGGGGCTGGAACGGTATCAATCTCTGATGTAGGAAAACGGGCCAAGCCAAAACCCGAAAAAAGAAAAAAGACAAGCTTCCACTTGGTAAGCTTGTCTTTTTTTGTAACCTATAATTTGCTAAAATCCGCTTTTCACAGCGCCCGTGTCAGCTTTTGTACGCCTCGGTTTCGTGGCGGCGGTCAAAGAGAAATCTGATAAAGCTCTCGTGATACGGCAGAAATTCGCCCGAGTCTATCATAGCGAGCACCTCGTCGAGCGAGGCGTATCTTGCATCGGTGACCTCCTCGGGCTGAAGTGTGAGGCTTTCGGGGTCAATATCCTCGTTGAGTATATACACGTCGCCAAAGCCCCTCGAATAATTGAAGGTGAAGCTAGGGCGGATATTCTCAAAGCTGACTCTTATCCCAAGCTCCTCGAAAAGCTCTCGTTCCGCTCCTGTGGGCGAGTCCTCACCCGCCGTGACGGAGCCGGCGGCTGACATATCCCACATATTCGGCCAATGCTTTTTCGTGGGCACGCGCCTCTGTATAAGAAGCTCGCCCGCACTGTTGAATACAGCTACGTGCACCGATACGTGATACTCACCCTCTGCGAGCGGCTTTCCGCGCTCGTGAGTTCTGCCAAGGGGGCGTCTGTGCAGATCGAATAAATCCCAGATTTCCATATTAACCTACCAAATCAAGCGTTACCGCTCTCGGAGCGGCTCTGTGCGAGCTTTTTCGCGTGCTCGTGACGCGCGCTGGTCTTGCCCTCGGGCTTGATTTCTCCTGCATGCAGGAGGGCAACCTTGGTAAGAAACGGTCCGACAATCTCATACACCAGAACTGCGAAGAGGGTTATATTGAGCACCAGCTCGCCTCCGGGAATACCCGTTATGGGAGAGGACGCCTTATTAGCCATACCGAGCGCCACTCCCGCCTGAGGAAGAAGGGTGACTCCAAGATACTTGACTATATTCGGCTCGCACCCTGTCATCTTAGAGCTTCCGAATGCTCCGAGATACTTACCCGCGGAGCGAGCGAGTATGTATATTATACCGACAACTACTACGGTCCAGCTTTCAAATACCGTGAAATCAAGCTCCGCGCCGCTGAGGACGAAGAACATAACGAAAAGCGGAGCCGTCCATCTGTCAACTCTGTCCATAAGCTCCTCGGAGAAGTCGCATATGTTGCAGAACACAGTTCCCAGCATCATACAGGTGAGAAGCGAGGAAAAGCCTATATGTATTCCAAGGACGTCGAAGTGAAAGGAGGAGAGCGCTACGGTCATCATAACGAAGGTCACCGACACCGCCATACGCTTCGAGCGGGAATGGAAGTATCGCTCTGTGAGGTTGAAAAGAAAGCCCATCAGGGCGCCGAGAAGGAGCGAGAGAACAACCTCAAGTATTGGCTCTACGATAACCGAAAGCACGTTAAGCTCGCCAACACCTATTGATCTCGCTATACCAAAGGACACTGCGAAAAGCACAAGGCCTACCGCATCGTCAAGAGCTACTATGGGAAGGAGAATATCGGTGAGCGGTCCCTTCGCCTTATACTGCTTGACAACCATCAGCGTTGCTGCGGGAGCGGTAGCTGCGGCGACAGCGCCGAGGACGATAGCGACGGGCAGAGGAAGCGCTCCGTCGGGAAGCATGAAGGACATTCCGATGAGGACTGCGTCCACGAGAATAGTGGTGAGCACCGCTTGAATAATACCTATGACGGTAGCCTGCTTTCCTATGGTTTTAAGCTGACTGAGACGAAACTCGTTTCCAATAGCGAAGGCTATGAAGCCAAGCGCGAGATCACACAGGATAGAAAAGCTCTCAACCTCGTCAAGAGAGATGAAGCCAAGACCCGGGACACCCAGCCTGCCGAGCACGAAGGGTCCGACAATTATACCCGCGATAAGATACGCGGTAACTGCGGGCAGATGGACGAGCTTCGCCAGACGGGAGAGAAGAAGTCCCGCGAGCAGAGCTATCGACAGACTTAAAAGAATTGTTTCAACTGACAAAAAATCGCCTTCTTTCAAAATTTAAAATTGTTTTGCACCGATAAATAATAGCACCAACGGATAGGAATGTCAATAGATATTTGAAATATATTTTATATATTTTCAAAAGCGCCTCTGACACAGAAAAAAGAGCGGGCAGGACCGAAATTGCTCGGAAGATGCCCACTCTCATTATTCAATTAAGTTAAAGCCCGAATCCGTACGCCGCGATGGCGAAGTACAGAAGCAAGGACGCCGCGTCAACCACCGTAGTGATGAAGGGGGATGCCATAACCGCGGGGTCAAAGCCTATTCTCTTGGCAAGCAGAGGCAGGGCGGCTCCTATAAGCTTTGAAATCATTATAGTGAGCGCCAGCGAAATAGCGACCGCGAGTCCGACGAAGAGTGTGACCTCGGGATTCTGCATCAGAAGTCTGTCTATAAGCATAACCTTACCGAAGGCAACCGCGCCGAGCGTTACACCCGTGAGAATACCGACTCTCAGCTCCTTCCAGAGTATCAGAAGGACGTCGCGCGGCTGTATCTCTCCGAGGGAAAGCGAGCGGATAACGGTGACCGAGGTCTGTCCGCCCGAGTTTCCGCCCGTGTCCATCAGCATAGGCACGAACAGAATAAGCACCGCGGGGAGCGCCGCCTCAAATCTGTTGAGTATCGTGCTCGAGAAGGTCGCGGAAACCATCAGCAGAAGAAGCCAGGGGATACGCGAGAGCCAGATTGAGAGGACGGGCGTTCTTATATATGAGGTCTCGGTAGGAGTGATACCCGCCATCTTGGCGAAGTCCTCCTCGGTTTCCTCTCTGATGACGTCGATAGCGTCGTCAACCGTGACTATACCGACGAGCCTTGTCTCGCTGTCAACGACGGGAAGCGCGATGAAGCCGTATCTGTCGAAAAGAAGCGCAACCTCCTCCTTATCGTCCGAGGTACGTGCGAAGACGACGTTTTCCTCCATTATCTCGGAAAGCGGCAGAGAGGAATCGGAGATAAGCAGGGATTTAGCGGTAACTATACCTATAAGGTGACGGTGCTTGTCCGTGACGTAGCAGGTGTATATCGTTTCCTTGTCGATAGCGACGCGCTTTATCAGCGCGAGAGCCTCGCCTACTGTCATATCGGGCACGAGCTTGACGTACTCTGTGGTCATAAGCGCGCCGGCGGTATCCTCGTCGTACTTCAGAAGCCTGTTAAGCGCGGCTCTGTTGGCGCTTGTCGAGTGCTTCATTATCCTCTTGACCACCGTCGCGGGCATCTCCTCGATGATATCTGCGGTATCGTCAAGATACAGCTCCTCAAGCACCTGTTCAAGCTCGGTATCCGAGAACATCCCGATAAGCTTGATCTGCAGCTCGCTGTCCATCTCGACGAAGACGTCGGAGGCGCGCTCCTTCGGCAGAATTCTGAAGAGTATCAGTCTGTATTTTTCGTCTATCTCCCAGAAAAGCTCCGCGAGGTCAAGCGCGGGCAGAGGCTCGAGGGTCGAGAGCACCTGTGAGTAGGCGCGCGAGGCGAGCAGCTCGACAATCCTGTCAGCGTCAATCTCTATCTCCTCAGCCGAAACCAAAAGAGGCTGCGCATCCTCTGATGAGCCACAGTCATCCACCTGAGCATACTCGGAAGCGTCGTCCGCGCTCTCGGAAAAATCATTGTCCAAAGGCTCGGCGCACTCCTCGGGAATAAGGATTTCCACTTCAAGCTCATCGTATTTTTTCTCTTCCATTCTTACCTCCTTCTGCGGCTTATCCATATAGCCTCGGTGTTATATAACTATGTAAGCTAAGGCTTACAAAAGCTCGTCTATTTCGTTCTCCGTGAGCACTCTGATGCCCATCCGTGTCAAATATTCGGCGCACACTCCGTCACCGTCGACAAGTGCCCCCGAGAAGCTGCCGTCGTATATTTTTCCCTTGCCGCAGGAGGGACTCTTCGCCTTGAGAACGGCGAGGCCGATACCAAGAGTCCTGCACAGCTCATACGCCGCGACAGCGCCCCTCATATAATTATCGGTGACGTCCGAGCCGTCGCGCATCACCACCCTATCTTTGACGCGCTCCGAGGGAGTCCTCGGGGTAGGAAGTCCGCCGTATATCTCGGGGCAGACGGGGATGAGGCTGTATTTTTCGGAAAGGGCTATCACTTTGTCGTTTGGCACGGAGCGTCCGTCATACCTGCACCTGATACCAAGCAGGCAGGCGCTTACTAATATTTTTTCCATTTCAGCTTTCTTTCTGTAATTTATTCCATGAGGCTCATAGCCTCCTTGATTATTCCGTCTATATCTCCCGCGCCCATCAGTACTATCGCGCCCTCGGTCGAGGACAGAATATGAGAAAGCGCGTCTTTGGTGTCAACGCATACGGCGCGTTCTCCTATGGCACAGGCAAGCCCCTCTGAGCTGACACCAAACAGGTTTTTCTCTCTGGCGGCGTATATCTCGACGAGTGTAACGAAATCCGCAAGCCCAAGAGAGCTGACAAAATCAGAAAACAGAGCCGACGTGCGAGAGTAGGTATGCGGTCTGAAAAGCACGGATACTCTGCCGTGAAGCTCTTTCAGAGTGGAGATTGTATTTATTATTTCCGTCGGGTGATGGGCGTAGTCATAGTACACCGCCCTGCCCTCGATAAATCCAAGAAGCTCTAACCTTCTGTCTATTCCCGAGAAGCCCGACAGCGCCCGCTTGACACTCTCCCGGGGTAGCCCGAGGGTCATACACAGCGCGTACGCTCCGAGCGCGTCCTTGGCATTAGCTATTCCCGGTACCGATAGATTAATCTCATCCTCTCCCCCTGCCCACCTGACACGGAAGGACGAGCCTCTACCACCCTGAGAAAAGGACTCGAGCGAAAAATTCGCCTCCCCCTCGCCAAAGGTGACAACCCGTGTGTTGCTTTCAAGCGAAAGCCGCCTTGAAAGCGGGGTATCGACTCCGAGAATGACGAGCTCCGCAGACTCAGCGAGCTTAAGAAAGGCTGAGTATATCTCCTCCTCAGAGCCGTACGTATCGGTGTGGTCGAGCTCTATATTGGTTATCAGGGCGACGCTTGGCTTGATATGAAGGAACGCCCGTCTGTATTCGCACGCCTCGCACAGAAATAGCGAGCCGTCACCTATTCTGAGTGTCTCACCGTCGGAGAGTCTGGCTCCCGAGACGGTCGATTGATATAGCGAGAGCGAGCTGAAGATACAGTCAAGCATAGCGGTGGTGGTGCTCTTTCCGTGCGAGCCGGCTACCGCAACCGTCCTCCCGTGCGCCGAGGCAACTGCTCCAAGGAGCTGGGCTCTCGACCATACAGGAATGCCCTCCGCCCTTGAATATTCAAGCTCGGGTGAGTTATCCGGCACGGCAAGGCTTCTGACAAGAAGTCCAACGCTCGCGGGCAGCTCTTCAATATGCGGCACTCGGACGTCTATTCCAAGCTCTCTCAGCCGTCTGACGTTATCCGACTCGGCAAGGTCTGTGCCGCTCACCGAAAAGCCCAGCTCCGAAAGAAGCATAGCAAGCGGCGTCATACCCGCGCCGCCAATTCCCGAGAAATGAATTTTTCGGGGTAATTTCTCCTTCAATCTGTGTTCAATTTCTCTGTTACCTGTTTCGCTATTAATTGACATTTTCAGAGTTGTGCTCCCTTTTTTCGCCTATTTGTTAATACAAAGTTAACATTCCGTACATCTTTGTTCAACATTGGTTAGAATATTTTTCATCTTCTCCCTGTATAATATATGCAGAAACAACAACGCTCGTGCATACAGCGATATGAAAGGAAAGCATTCTTATGAAAATCACAGACGTTAAGGTCAGAAAATTTTGCGATGAAGGACCTATGAAGGCTGTCGTTTCGGTCACCTTTGACGACTGCCTGGCAGTACACGATATCAAGGTAATCTACGCCAGGGATAGATACTTCATCGTTATGCCCTCGAGAAAGAATCCCGACGGCACCTACCGCGACATCGTTCATCCCATCAACTCCGAGTTCAGAGGCAGGCTTGAACAGACGGTTATCGACGCGTATCAGGTGCAGCTCGTTGCAGCCGAGCAGGATGCCTACGATACCGACAGCGACGATGCGGTAATAATCTAATTTAACACCAAAAGCAGCGCGCCCTCTCCCTACGCGGAAGAGGGGCGTTTTTTTATTATTCGTGGGTCGGGCTTATTCGTTAGTTCCCTCACCCGTGTCAAATTCATCCTGAAGAGAGAGTGCCGAAACGTCAGGCGCGGGGGCGTCCTTGGCTGTAACCACGGGTCCCTCTACCCTCTCAGCTATATCAGGCTCGTTATTGACCGGAGCCGCGGCGGGCTTTTTCTCCTGGGGCTTTCCGTCTTTCGCTGCCTTCGCCTTATCCGTAACCGCCTTCTGCTCACGGCTGAGCTGGCGCTGAGCGGCAAGAGCCTCCTTCTGCGCGGCGGTTATCTCACCCTGCTTCTCGAGCATAAGCTTCTGCGCTTCCTGATTCTTCGCATTTCCCGCGATTATCTGCTGCTGGGTGGCGATAATCTCCTTCTGAGCCTGCATTACCGCCTTCATAGCCTCCTCCAGCGCCGCCTGTGTTTCGATAACTGCGCGCTGAGTTTCCTCTATGGCCTTCTGGCTCTCGGAAATGCTTCTCTGCTTTTCTGTGACAGCCTTCTGCCTTTCCTGCACGAGCGTCTGCTCGGAGGAAATCTCTATCTGCTCCTGATTGACGAGCTTCTGATTGACCTGCACGCCCTGCTGCTCGCGCATAGTGTGGCGCTGCATATCGGTTATCTGCTTCTGATACTCGGTAGCCTGTCTTTGAAGCTCGGCAAGCTCGAGATACTTCGCGGAAATACCCGTGATGCCGCCTACGAGCTCCTCCGAGGACTCGCACATAGCACGGAGCTTGTCAAATATATGCTTTTCCTCATCGAGAAGGTGGGAAAGAAGCTCGTTATTCGCCTTAGCGGTGGTTGCAACGCCCTCGGCGAGCTCGGGGGAAATACCCTCAGCCCCGGGTATAGCTACGGGAGCTGCCTGCACTGTGGGAGCGGGTATTTCAAGACCGTTGATATACGACTCTATTCTGCGCTCCATACCTGCGACGAGCTTTTCCATAGTAGCGGTTATAGCACGCTCGACGTAGGGGGTGATATCGATAGTGACGGGCGCTACGCTCACGGAGGTGACTCCTGCCGTGGGTGCTGTGGCAACTCTGGGCTCGGATACCGGCGCGGGCTGCTCCTCGGGCGCAGGCTCCTCGGTTATGTACTCGTCATCGACGAAGCCCTGAGCGAAAACGTCCTCGCTTTCTGTGGGAGAAAGAATATCGGGAAGAACAATATTTCCGCTCGCCTTCTTCATAGCCTTTTCGTGCGCGGAAATGAAGTTTTTTCTCTCCTTTTCCGCCTTGGCAAGCTCGCGGCTGCTGATGCTCTCGCACACCTCTATAAGGCGCTCGTATCCCGCCATAACGTCATCAAAAATAGCGACAATCTCGCCATATACTGCAGAATAATTCTGATACTCTGCCCGAAGAGTGTCCGTAGCCTTGTTCAGCTTCGCCTCATTCTTTGGGGTGCTTTTCTTATTGTATGCGCCAAGCGCGCCCTTATAATCCTTTATCGCGGTCTTCATAGGAGCGCACGCCTTCTTGTAGCCGGGGATAAGCGCATCCCTCTCCTTAGCCAGCGCTCTGATTTTAGCCCTGATATTAGCCGCTGTCGAAAGCAGCTCCTTCTTAGCCGATGCCATAAAGATACCTCGCTTCTGTTTTTTAGTTATTTTTTGACATTTTTCCTGTTTTGTAACAGCTTTCCTACTTTATTATATTATTATTTAGCCCCGCAGTCAAGACCGATAGGGAAAAAATGAGGAAAAAGAAGAAAAATTATCCTGTATATCCTGCGAAGAAGAAAGGAAAAAGACGGGTCGCCCCGTCTTTTTCTGTGAAAAATATTAAGCTTAGTGACAGATGCACTTCTCGCTGTCCTTATCAAAGATATGGATACGGGAGGTATCGATAGCTACCTGAATCTTATCGCCGGGCTTCGCGGTGGAGCGGGAGGAAACGCGGGCAATGATATTCTTGCCGTTCGTAGCGTCCTCCATACCCTCAAAGCCGAGGTAGAGATAAATCTCAGCGCCCATAAGCTCGGTGACGTCGACGTCGACGTTCATAACAGTATCAGCCATAGAGCTCAGGTACATAGGCTCGTCGTGAATTGCCTCGGGACGAATTCCGAAGATAACGTCCTGACCGATGTACTCCTTGAGGTCGGGGTTGTTCGCCTTATCTGCGGGAAGAGGAATCTCGGTGGTGCCGAGAGTAGCGTACAGGTCGTTTCCTCTCTTGACAAGCTTTCCTGTCAGGAAGTTCATCTGAGGAGTGCCTATGAAGCCCGCAACGAAAAGGTTGCAGGGAGAATCGTAGAGATTCTGGGGAGTATCAACCTGCTGAATAAGACCGTCTCTCATAACAACGATACGGG
>JAFTST010000032.1 GCA_017467165.1 Clostridia bacterium
ATTGAAAATGGAGAATTGAAAATTAGGAAGGTGCGAAAAAAGAGGCTGAACCATCCGCTACGGGGAGCTTCTGACTCAGCCAGATTCTGTTCGGTTTTTCTGAAAGGTTCGGCATCAGCCGTTCACTATTTCCTCAAGCCTTGCCATCAGCTCCGCCGAAGGCTCGGGCGTGCTCTCGAGGGGAAACTTAAGCCCCAGCTGCCCATACTTTTCAAGGCAGAGCTTTCTGAAGGGAAGGAGCTCGATTTTCTCTACCGTCGGGTAGCTCTTGATAATGGCGCGGAGCTCCTTCGCATCAGCTTCGGTATCGTTGATACCGGGAACTATAACCTGCCTTATCCACACGGGGATACCAAGCTCGGTGACTCTGTCAAGAAAGCGAAGTGTTTTTTCGAGCGAGCCGAGAGTGTAGCGGCGGTATTTTTCCTCGCTGGTGAATTTGATATCGAGAAGAACGAGGTCGCACAGAGAAAGCAGCTCGTCGACCCTCTCGTTATACACCGCGCCCGAGGTGTCAAGAGCGATATGCAGACCCATTGCCTTAAGCTCTCTTATAAGAGCGGTGAAAAACTCCGCCTGCATACAGGGCTCGCCGCCCGATAGGGTGACTCCGCCGTTTTTTATATAAGGGTAGAGCCTCTTGATTTTCGAGGTAAGCTCGCCGACGGATACCTGCTCACCGTCCTCCGACCTCCAGGTGTCGGGGTTGTGGCAATAGATGCATCGAAGCGGACATCCCGATGAAAACACTACCGCTCTGACCCCGGGGCCGTCAACCGTGCCCAGCGACTGCAGGCTGTGTATATATCCCTGACTAGACATTTTCGTGGAAGGTGCGGCTGATAACCTCTCTCTGCTGCTCGGGGGTGAGCTTGTGGAAGTTAACTGCGTAGCCGCTTACTCTGATTGTAAGGTTGGGGTACAGCTCGGGGTTTTCCATAGCGTCGATAAGCCTCTCTCTTTCGAGAACGTTGACGTTGATATGGTGCGCGCCCTGTGAGAAATATCCGTCAAGAATGGAAACGAGGTTGGCTTTTCTATCCTCAGGGGTCCCCCCGAGAGCCGAGGGAACTATGGAGAAGGGGGTGTAGATGCCGTCGCGGCAGTCGTCGTAGCTCATTTTCGCCACGGAGTTAAGCGAGGCGAGAGCGCCGTTTTTCTCCCTGTTGTGCATAGGATTAGCTCCCGGGGCGAAGGGCTCGCCTGCGCGTCTGCCGTCGGGTGTCGCGCCCGTTTTCTTTCCGTAGACCACGTTCGAGGTGATGGTCAGGGCGGAGAGGGTGTGCTTCGCTCCTCTGTACGCGGGGGTCCTTCTCAGCTGTGTGATAAAGTCGTGGAGTATGCCCTTGGCGATAAGGTCAACCCTGTCGTCGTCATTTCCGTAGGTGGGGAAATCTCCCTCGGTGATATAGTCAACGATTAGTCCTTCTTCGTTTTTCACCGTTCTGACCCTCGCGTATTTTATAGCCGAAAGGCTGTCCGCGATAACCGACAGTCCCGCAACGCCAAACGCCATAAGCCGCTCGACGTCCGTGTCGTGCAGAGCGAGCATAGTGCGCTCGTAGGCGTACTTATCGTGCATGAAGTGTATGACGTTCATAGTGCTGACGTACTGCGCCGCTATCCACTCCATATAGACCGAAAGCCTTTCCGTGACCTTCCGATAGTCGAGGTATTCGTCCTCGTACACGGGCATCTCGGGTCCTATCTGCACGCCCTGCACCTCGTCCTTGCCGCCGTTGAGCGCCATCAGGAGAACCTTCGGCAGATTGCACCTCGCGCCGAAGAACTGCATCTGCTTTCCTACCCTCATCGCGCTGACACAGCAGGCAATGGCGTAGTCGTCGCCGTATATCGGACGCATCAGGTCGTCGCTCTCGTACTGTATGCTGTCGGTGTCTATAGAAACCTTCGCGCAGTATTTCTTGAACGCGTCGGGGAGGCGGCTGCTCCAGAGAACCGTGAGGTTAGGCTCGGGGGAGGTGCCGAGGTTGTAGAGCGTATGAAGAATTCTGAAGGAGCTCTTGGTGACGAGCGTTCTGCCGTCAAGTCCGACGCCGCCGACCGCCTCGGTTATCCACATCGGGTCGCCGCCGAAAAGCTCGTTGTACTCGGGGGTGCGAAGGTGGCGTATCATTCTGAGCTTGATAACGAGCTGGTCAATAAGCTCCTGCGCCTCGCTCTCGGTGATAGCTCCTTCCTTAAGGTCTCTTTCAATATAGATCTCAAGGACGGTAGAAACTCTGCCGAGCGACATTGCCGCGCCGTTCTGCTCCTTATTAGCCGCCAGATAGCCGAAGTAGGTCCACTGTACAGCCTCGCGAGCGCTCGCCGCGGGACGCGATATGTCGCAACCGTACATTGCCGCCATTTCCTTGAGGTAGCCGAGGAAGGTTATCTGCTTGTGCAGCTCCTCGGAAAGACGGATTACCTCCTCGGTCATAGGCGAGTTGGCAAGTCCTGCTTTGTCCTTTTTCTTCTCATCAATAAGCCTGTCGACGCCGTAGAGGGCAATTCGTCTGTAGTCGCCGATAATTCTGCCTCTGCCGTACGCGTCGGGAAGTCCTGTGAGAATGCCCGCGTGGCGCATTTTTCGCATAGTGTCGGTATAAGCGCGGAAAACTCCGTCGTTGTGCGTGGTTCGGTAGGTGAATTGGTTCTCGATTTTATCCGACAGGGTATAGCCGTACGCCTTGCAGGCGGAGCGAGCCATACGAATACCGCCGAAGGGGTGAATTCCCCTGACGAGCGGAGCTCCCGTCTGCAGTCCGACGATAATCTCGTCCTCACGGTCAAGATATGCCGCAGGATAGGTGAGAAGCGAGGAAACCGTCTCGGTGTCAATTCCGACGACTCCGCCTCTCTCTTTTTCAATTCTGAAAAGCTCGCCAAGCTTGCCCATAAGGCGCTGTGTGCGCTCAGTGGGAGGAGAAAGAAAGCTCTCGTCACTCTCGTAGGGGGTGTAGTTTTTCTGTATGAAATCTCTGACGCTTATCCCGTCGCGCCACTTGCCGGCGATAAAGCCGCGCCAGGCATATTCAAAAGCGTTGTCCGTCATATCCGTCTTTTCCTTTCTTGGATATATATTCATTTTATTATATTTCCGGAAATTTCGCGCCGCCCCGAAAACAAAAAAACAGCCGTATCACAGAATGATATCGACTGCCCAGACGGTCGGCAATATTCCACGGCGCTCCACACGGGTTAATCCCGTTTTCCGTCAGTCACGCCGCAGTGGGCACCAGCCCCTTGTTGCTCTTATTATACCACTCACTCCCCAAATAGTCAAGAAGAAAAATGCCTTCGCCCCTTTTTCTCCGTTTTGTACAAAAAGGTGCGAGGTATAGCCGCCCTTTTCGACGGCGGAAAAATGAGAGGAGCTCCCGGAACCTGTCAAAGCCCCGTGGAGCCCCGTGTCGAAATATTATTGATTTTTTGGCGCGATATGAAAACAATAATTTACAATCCCAGCGGATTTTTCAGCATTCGCACCGCCTCGTCGCAGTCCTTTGGCGCGGCGGGGTCATCAACCTCCAGCTGCCATCTTATCTCGAGGAAGCGTTCTACCCTCGAGCGCGACAGAAGAAAGTCCTCGACCCAATATTGAAACTCCGTGCCCTCCGAAAGATGCTCCAGAGCCTTCATTCTCCTGTACATAGGCTCGCCGTCGCCCGCGTCTCGCCAGGTGTCAACGAAGGCAAGGTCGAAGCGCTCCTTTGGCATAACCGTTTCGGCGTAGACGAAGGCGTCCGCCCTGACAATTCTGATTTTTTCCCTCGTTTTAATCTGCGGAAGTATGTATTTCTGGAACAGCCTTATAACCGCCTCGCTCTTCTCAACGACGACGACCTCGGAAACCTCCTCCTTTTCTGCCGCCATATAGGCGAAGTACCCCAGCCCAAGACCGAAGGTGACGACTCTGCCGCGCGCCGCGCGAATAGCCTCCTCACAGGTGTCAAGGTCGACGGGTGTGAGGGTCATCCACTCGTTACCGTCCTCGAGGACCGCGGGGAAGAAAAACTCCTCGCGGAAAAATCCGAGCTCCGCCCGCTCGAAAAAGTCGGAATCCGTGACAAGATTTCCCGTCACGAAGCCTCTGTACGCGGGATAGCTCTCCCGTCTCAGCTCCCAGGAGCCGTCGGTGACGTTTTCAATCCTGATATTCTTGTAGTACGGGTTTTCGGTATATCTTTTCGTGTCAAGTATCCTTACAGATGGGGTGAGATACTCGCGGATAATCCGCATATCCTCTCTGTCCTCAAAGTCAAGCCCGAATGCCTCGGTGAGTATAGCGACGATAGCCTGCTTTTCCGTCATATCGCCGTCCGCAGTAAGCGCGTCTATCATATCCACCGTTATCAGCTCGGGATAGTGCTCAAGATACTTGGCAAGATGGTTGTTGAACTCTGCGTTTCTCTCAAAGACGGCTTCTATTCTCCCAAATTTCTGTCTTTCCGTATAATTCATTCCGACACCTCGTTTCTATATTATTATACACGATGCGCGTGCGGAAAGTCAACAAAAACTTGACAAAGGGGCGACTGTATAGTAAAATAATATGACAGGGCGTATTCCCACGTCTTCGCCCGATAAATATGTGATGAAAGAAGAAATATGAATTTAAGCGATAAAATACTGCGCTCCCAGGTGGAGCTGACAAAGCCGATAGCAGACGGCACCCGTCTTGAGGTGTCGCGGAGTCTGCAGGACCGCATCGGCAGAATAATGCACTTCACACGCAGGCACGACGTGGTGGTGCACGACAACTACTACGAGGGCATCAGAGCCTCGCTTATCGTTCCCAGGGATGAAATCCGCGGCGGCGTTATAATGTATATACACGGCGGCGGCTTCACCTGCGGCTCGATTAAATATGCCAGGGGCTACGCCTCCGTGCTCGCCGCAGAGTGCGGAATGAAGGTTTTCTGCGTTGAGTACCGCCTGGCGCCCGAGCACCCGTATCCCGCGGCGCTTGACGACGTCTATGACGCTTATATCGCGCTCCTTAAGGGCGGCACGCCCGGCGAGAGAATTATCGTAGCGGGAGAGAGCGCGGGCGGAGGACTCGCCTACTCCCTGTGCCTTAGGCTTCGGGACGAGGGCGTGGAAATGCCTGCGGGAATTGTAGCCATATCCCCCTGGTGCGACCTCGCTATGAGCGGCGCGTCATATACAGAAAACAGAGAGGCTGACCCCTCGCTCACGCACGAGAGACTGCTCTTTTTCGCCAACTGCTACGTTGGCGCCTATGAAAAGCACAGTATGCCGAAGCCCAAGGGAGCGATAAGACCCAGCGCAGAGTATGAGAGAAAAAAGACCGACCCCCTGATATCCCCCCTCTATGCAGACCTTTCGGGTATGCCACCCTCGCTTATTTTCGCAGGAGGCGACGAGATGCTGCTCTCGGATGCCGAGAGTATGCAGGACAAGCTCATTCAGGCGGGCTGTCAGTCAAAGCTCTATATACGCCCCGAAATGTGGCACGCATATATGCTATACTGCCTGAAAAGTCAGAAAAAGGACTATGAAATCCTCAACGAATTTGTAAAGAAATGCTTACCTCAGGAAAACGAGCGGAAGCTCAGGTGGATGCAGCTTGACAATTCCGCGAAGATATATCCCGCCTCGGCTACCTCGCGCTGGAATAACATATTCCGTCTGTCCTGTACTCTAAAGGAGGAGGTTGACACCGAGGTGCTTCAATCCGCCCTCGACGTGACCGTGCGCCGCTTCCCCTCGATAGCCGTGAGGCTTCACTCGGGAGCGTTCTGGTACTATCTTGAGGAGATAGCCCACGCGCCGAGGATACAGGAGGAGAAGTCGTATCCCTTAGTCAGAATGCCCTTTGACGATATCCGTCACTGCGCCTTCCGCGTGCTCGTGTACCACAGGAGAATTGCCGTAGAATTTTTCCACGCCCTGACCGACGGAAACGGCGGACTCGTGTTCCTTAAGAGCCTTGTCGCCGAGTACCTTGAGCAGAAGCACAATATGACGCTCCCCTGCGGCTGTGGCGTGCTTGACAGGCTCGAGGCGCCCAAGGAGGAGGAGCTGCAGGACTGCTTCCCCAAGAACAAGGCGCCCGTCGGACGGGCAAGGCAGGAGAGTGACTCGTACAGAATTATGGGAACTCCCGAGGAGGACGGCTTCTGCCACGTTACCACCTTCATTCTTCGCTCGGAGCAGCTTGTCAGTCTGGCTCACGAAAACAACGTCAGCGTCACAACGGCGCTCGCCGCCGCCTTCATCAAGGCGACAATCGCCCTGCAGAACGAGGACGTCAGGCGTCTGAAGCGTCAGAAAAAGGTTAAGATGCTCATTCCCGTCGACCTTCGCAGGCTGTACGGAGTGAATACTCTGCGTAACTTCGTGCTCTACTCCACGCCCGGCGTCGACCCGAGGCTTGGAGAGTATGAATTCTCGGAGCTGTGCGAGATTGTGCACCACAGACTGAAGCTGGACGTCACGAAAAAGAATATGAGCGCGAGAATATATACCAACGTCAAGGACGAGGAGAATATGCTCCTGAAGCTCGCGCCCCTTTTCCTCAAAAACATAGTTATGAAAATAGTTTTCCGTCTTTTCGGAGAGAAGAAGTCAACCCTCTCGCTCTCAAACCTGGGCGTCGTGCGCCTTCCGGGAAATATGGCGGATTATATCGACAGATTTGATTTCGTCCTCAGCGTGCAGTCCGACGCGCCCTACAACGTCGGCGTTATTTCCTTCGGGGACACACTCTACCTCAACATTATACGCGATATACGCGAGCCCCGTCTTGAGCGGGCGCTGTATGAGGTGCTTCGCTCTCTTGGAGTGGACGTCAAGCTCGAGAGCAACGAAAAATAAGCGGATTAAGGAGAAAAATATGTATTGTGTCAAATGTGGCGTGGAGCTCGCCGACAGCCAGCGTAGCTGTCCGCTCTGCCAGACGCCCGTGTATTTTCCCGAGCTCTCTGACGACAGGGAGCGCCCCTATCCCAAGCAGAATAAGCCCGAGACGGTCAACTCGCGCGGAGTATATTTCGTCATAACCTTCGCATTTCTTATAGCCGCTATTCTGTGTCATATGGCGGATATGTCAATTAACGGAGACTTCACCTGGTCGGGATACGTGCTCGGCGGACTTATAGTGGCTTATACCATACTGATTCTGCCGGGCTGGTTCAACCGCTCTCACCCCGCGGTATTCGTGCCCTCGTCCTTCGGCGCTGTCGCTCTGTACGTGGCGTATATCAACTACTACTCGGGCGGCGAGTGGTTTTTAACCTTCGCCCTTCCTCTTATCGGCGGCGTGGCGCTCATCGTGTGCTCGGTGACTATTCTTTCCCACTATCTGCGCCGCGGTTATCTCTATATCTGGGGCGGTGCGTCGATTGCCACGGGACTGCTGTGCGTGCTGCTTGAATGGCTGACGGTCATCACCTTCGCCCGCGAGGCAATGTTCGTCTGGAGCCTGTATCCCGCTATCGCGCTGTTCCTTGTCGGAATTATGCTTATCGTTGTCGGCATTGTCAAGCCGTTCCGCGAGTCGCTTCGAAGAGTCTTTTTCCTTGGATAAGGCAGAGGGGCAATTTTGAATCAAGCCCCAAAAAAAGCGCTTCCCACAGCCATAGAAAAGAAAAACAGATAGAAGTACAGTTTTTTCTGCGCCTCTATCTGTTTTTTTCTGTTAATATCTCAAAATTACCACTTGTGCTCGGGAGTAGTGAGTCCGCTGCCTGCCACGCCCTTAATCTTGAGCGTCGCGGTAAGGACCAGCCTTTCGTAGTTTTCGCCCTCAATAATAACGGTGATGGTGTAGGTACCCGCGTACTCTATATTTTTGTCGGAGTAGGTGACCGTGACGCCCTCGGGAATTTCGCCCTCGAGCTCAAGGCTGTGCTTCTTTCCCTTTTCATAGCTGACCTCCTTGCTCCTGAGTGTAAGCGTACCGGACAGGGAAGCCTTTTTGATTTTCAGAGTAGCCTCAAGAGTCAGAGTGTTGTAGCCTTCTGCCGAAAGAACGGCGACAACCTTATATTCTCCTGCATTTATTTTGTCGTTTCCTGCGAAGGTGACGGAAGCCTCCTCGGGAAGCTCGCCTGTGAGGGAAAGCGATTTGACCGTGCCGTCGTAGGTGAACTCACAGCTCTCAAGAGTAATTCCTGTGAAATCCTTGGGCTTCTCGGTGCTTTCAGCTTTTTTGATAATAAGCACGGCAGGAAGGGTCAGGGTGTTATAGTTGTCACCCGATAGGGTTGCTGTAACGGGATATTCGCCGATCTCGGTCTGTACGTTGCCCGAATAAGAAACGCTGACGCCCTTGGGGAGAGTGCCCTCGATTTCTATTTTCTTTTCCTCGCCGTCGTAGGTGAACTCACCGCCAGAGAAGACAATTCCCGTTATATCCGCCTTCTCGATAACCATAACCGCCGAGAGAGTGAGCTCATTGTAGTTCTTGCCGCTGAGAGTGACCTTGACAGGATGGTTGCCCGCGTCGGTCACACCGTTGCCGACCCAGCTTGCCGTGACGCCCTCAGGCAACACGCCTGAAAGCTGAAGCGACTTTGAGGTTGCGTCGTAGATGAAGGTCTGACCTGAGAGAGTGACACCCTCGATGTTCTTTTTTTCAATAATAAGCTTAGCGGTGAGGGTGAGCGTTTCGTAGCCCTCGCCGGTGAGAGTAGCGGTAGCGGTGTACTGTCCCGCGTCGGTGCCCTTATTGCCTGCATAGCTGACGCTGACGCCCTCGGGCAGCCCGCCCGTCACGGTAATCTCGTGCTCCGCGCCGTCGTATACCACGGTCTTGTCGACGAAGCTGACGCCCTCAATAGTCTTTTTCTCCGTATCGGGCTTGTCAACTCTGCACGCGGCGAAGGACAGACAAAGCGCGACTGATAGCATGAGCAACAGAGCTATGCCGATTAATCTCTTTATTTTCATTGGACGTCTCCTTTTTGGTTTTAATTGACTGAGTACATCTTATCATATTTCGCATATTTTTTCAATATGCTTTTAATATTTTCAAGCATTTGACAGCTTTTTGACTGAATTTAACAGAAAAATAAGCGCATTTTTGAAATTCAAGGATTGCAAAATATAACTTCATGTGATAAAATATAGAAAAAAGCGGAGGGCGTATGGATATACAGAAAATAACTGCCTTCACGATGGACGCGGGGGAGCACTCGGGACTTGTCTCTAGGGTGCCGTGCTCTATGTACTCGGTGCTTCTTGAGCACGGGCTTATCGACGACCCGTACTATCGTGACAACGGGAAAAGACTCAGGGAGCTTTCGCTAGGTAGCTGCACCTTCACTGCGGAATTCGGCGTTTCGGATTTGACTCTCTCGAGGAAAAAACAGCTTCTGAGATTCAACTGTCTTGATACTCTGTGCGAGATTGAGCTCAACGGAAGAAAAATCGCCGATACAGATAATATGCACAGGATCTATACCCTTGACGTTGGGGGTATTCTTTCTGCCGGCAAGAATGTTTTAAAAATACGAATCCGCTCTGCAGCCGACGACAAGGACGGTCAGTCGAGGAAGGCGCGATATGCTTCGGGCTGCGAGTGGTTGCCCGCGCTTTCCGATATGGGCATTATGCGCGAGGTGGAGCTTATCTCCTTCGACACGGGAATGATAGAGCGCGTCAAGGTGAGGCAGATACACGGGGAAGGTGAGGTAAGGCTTGACCTGACCCTTCACACCTCTGGCTCGGACGAGCTTTTCCGCGCGGTTGCCACCCTGGTTTCCCCCGCGGGCAACGTTTTCTACTCGGGTCTTATCGCAGGCAAGGGTACAATAACCGTCACTAATCCTAATCTCTGGTGGCCAAACGGACTCGGAGCGCAGAATTTATACAAGCTCACGGTAAATCTGTATTCGGATACCGAGATATGCGACAGCAGGGAGATGAAAATCGGACTTCGTACCTTGACTCTGGTTGAAGGGGCTAAAGAAAGCCTGAACCTCGCTGTCAACGGTGTGTCCTTCTTCTCAAGAGGGGCTAACTATATCCCCGAGGACAGCATTATTCCGAGACTCAGTCGCGAGCGCACGCGAAGGCTTCTTGAGGACGCGAGGGCGGCGAATTTTAACACGGTACGTGTCCTTGGCGGCGCTTATTATCCCCCCGACTACTTCTTCGAGTCCTGCGACGAGCTCGGACTTGTGGTATGGCAGGATATTGAAGGCGTCTGTGACTGCATATCCCCGACGGAAAGTCTTCTGGAGAATTTCGGGGAAGAGCTGAAGGATAACCTTACACGCATAGCGCATCATCCGTCACTCGGCGTCGTTCTGGGAAGCGGTACAGCACCGCTCACGGGGGGCGAAGCTCCCACCGACAGCACAGAGCAGGGCGACAATATATTAACCGCGCTTTTGAAGGAGTATCTACCCGATACTGTATATTGGGAATATCCTACGGAAGATGATGACTCCTCACCGCAGAAGGAAGAAGCGGATAATCTGCCTGACGGAGTATTCCGCCTCTTTGGATTCCCCGAGCACCCCTGCACCCTCACTCTGCCCTCTGAGAAGACAGCCGTAGCCTTCGCTGAGGAGGATGACCTCAACGTCTTCTCCCCCGTGCTCGAGTGGCACAGGAGCAGGTCGTCATCCGACGGCGGCTGCAACCTGACGGACTATCTTTCAAAGGCGCACAGATACCCCTATTCCTTCGGCAGCCTGGCTTATATGACGCAGCTGGTTCTGGCTGAGTCGGTTCGATTAACGG
This sequence comes from Clostridia bacterium, assembly GCA_017467165.1. Lineage (GTDB taxonomy): Bacteria > Bacillota > Clostridia > Oscillospirales > CAG-272 > UBA1740. The sequence goes on from JAFTST010000032.1 coordinate 10,723, forward strand.
TAGAGCGTATGCGCCGCGAGAGAGGCGGCTGTATGAGCTCGATTTATTGGCAGCTGAACGACTGCTGGCCCGCGATTTCCCCGTCGGGAATCGACTACTTCGGCAGATGGAAGGCGTTACACTATCTCGCTAAGAGATTCTACGCGCCCGTGCTTGTCTCGGCAAGCGTAGACGGCACCCGTGTCACCTTTAATCTTTCGAATGAAAAAAGAGTTGCCTTTGACGGAAGCTTTTCCTATTCGGTTGTCGATAACAGACAGCGCACGGTCTTCAAGGATAGCTTTCCTATCTCGGTTCTGCCGATGAGCGCGGCGAATATACTCACCACCGACCTGTACTCACTCATCTCGGGTCACGAGAGCGAGTACGTGCTAGTCTATTCGGTCAGCGACGGGCTTGCCGCCAAGTCGCAGGGAACATATAAGTTCGACCAGCCAAAGAGCTTTGACTTTATTAAGCCGACCTTCACCTCCGAGATTTCGGGAAGTGGCACGGATTTCTATCTGACGCTCACCTCTGACGTCTACGCCGCGTCGGTGGAGCTTGATTTTTCAGAGCTTGACGCTGTCTTTGACGACAACTATTTCGACCTTCCCGGCGGAGTGCCCTGTCGGGTGCATTTCAGAACGAGAGACGTTACAAACCTCGACGCGCTTACCCGTCAGCTCCGTATCCGCTCGGTGTACGATATAGGTAGAGAAAAATAAATGAAAAACAAAATAATATAAAAGCGAAAGGAAATGAAATGAAAAAGTTTTTCGAAGAATTCAAAAAGTTTATCACCCGCGGCAACGTGGTTGATATGGCGGTCGGTGTCACCGTCGGTAGTGCGTTCACCGCTATAGTCAACGCGCTCAGCAACAACATTCTCAAGCCCATTATCAACTGGGTCCTTGCTCTTATTCTCGGCAAGAACTCGCTCAGCGAGATTTTCACCTTCCTGAAAACCTCCTATACGGTTGATGAAACCGGCGTGGAGGTCGTCGACCTCGCTAACTCCATCTACATAGATTGGGGCGCATTTATCAACGCTATTATCAACTTCCTTCTTATCGCCTTCGTGCTCTTCTGCATCGTCAAGACCTTTAACTCGGTGCGCGATAATCAGGAAAAGCTGAAGAACGCTATCAAGAGCGCCAAGCCCACCAAGGCCGAAAAGGCTGAGATGAAGGCACTCGGTCTCAACTACAAGAGCCTTGATGCAGTCAAGGCGTTCCGCGACGAGAAGGCTAAGGCTCAGGCTGAGGCAGAGGCTCAGGAAAAGGCGGCTGCCGAGGAAGCGGCTCGCGTAGAGGCAGAGAAGGCTGCATATGCCAGAGGTGCTGATGATAGACAGGAAGCGCTCCTTCGTGAGATTGTAGAGCTTCTTAAGAAGCAGTAACTTCGGGCTATAAAACAAGGGAGAGGCGACCTGCCTCTCCCTTTAAAATTATTTTTGAGTCTGTGACAGATTTATACCGCACGCGCCTCTGAGCAGGTGAGATATATTATCTGTCTTTCCTTGGCTATGGCGGATATAAGCTCCATAGCCCTTTTTCTTCTCCTGTCGTCGAGCGATATGAACGGGTCGTCGAGTATCAGGAAGGGAAGCTCGCCCTCATACAGAGAGTCGACAAGGGCAAGACGCATAGCGAGCGAAAAAAGGTCTCTCGTTCCTCTGCTGAAGCTTGTCTCGGCTCTCGCCTCGCCTCTTTCGTTTTTCTTGACGGTGAAGTCGGTGTCAACGAAGTATTCGCCCTCCTCGCCCGAGATAAGCGAGGCGTAGTGGATAAATCTCTCTCGGGTTTTTCCGATATATCTTGAGCTCATATTTTCAGCCGCGAGGGTGAGAAGCTCCTTGGTGAGCTTGATAATATTCAGGCTCCTCTCATATTCCGCGAGGGTTTCGGTGGCGGCGAGTCTTGCCGCTGCGACCTCCTCCTCGGTGTCGCATTCCTCGATAAGCGAGCGGTATTCCTGCTCTGTGATGGTGTACTGCCGCTTCATCTCGGCAACCTGTGAGGCAACGAGAGCTCTTTCCTCTCTGAGCGTCTGCTCCTCGCTCTCGCCAAGCTCCGTGACCCCCAGCGAAATATCGTTTTCAGCGGCGAATTTTTCGCACTCGGAGCACATACGCCCGGCGTTCTGGCTTCTGTAGCCGTATTCGTTAATGTTGGCGCGTATCTCGTCAAACGGGGTATCGGTCACGGTCGGGAATCTGTCAAGGAATCTCTTCGCTCTGGCTTGAAGCTCCTCGCTTCTCTTGATCTTCCCGAGCCTGTCCTGCGCTCCGCGCTGCTGTGTCCTGGAAAGCGAGAGATATTCGTTATACTCCTCGCGTATCCGCCCGATATCAGTCGACGAGCCGCCTGTTATTCCCATTCCTTCAAGGAAGGCTGAAATCTCGCGCTCACTGCTCGAAATTCTATCCCGAAGAAGGACCTCCTCGCGAGCTCTTTCCTCACTGAGAGCGTTGTATAGTGAGAGTGAGTTTTTCCTTTCGTACAGATGCCCGAGAGCATCTCCGGTTGCCGAAGGCAAAATTTCGCCGAGAAACGCCCTCGCCGCCTTCTTATCTCTTCCAATTCCCGCCGTTCTGAGAATGACTCCGACGAGGGAAAGCACAACGCCAAGCGCGCATATACTGAAGAGCGGAGGCTTGACAAGAGCTCCGAGAGCAGCGCCCGATACAGCCGCCGCAGCTCCGAGTATGATAAGCGCCGTGGAGGCGGCGGAGGGCTTGCCCTTCGCCTTAAGAATAGCCGTTTCGATTTCATCCTCGGTGGGAAGCCTCGCAGGGAAGAGCTCTCTCATTCTCAGGCTTCTTTCGTCCTCTCCCTGCTCGATTTTCCGGAGCCTATCCCTGTCGGAGTCGAGCTCCGTCGCTCTCTGCACTATTCTCTCGATTTCTCTCTGGCTTGTAGTGCTGTATTTTTCGCTGAGTGACAGATATACCTCGTCTGCGCCCTCGCCGATAGCCTCGGCGCGCAGCCTTGCCGCATCCTTCGCGGCATCCCTCGCCTCGTCGACCTCCTCAAGCGTGGGTACGTTTCCGCCGAAGAAATCAAGAAGAGCCTTGACCTTTTCAAGCTCCGCGTCTCTTTTTTCGCACATATCGCGGTATCTTTCAAGAAGCGCCATGCGCTCGCGCCTTGCTATCTGCTGCTCGTGGCGGCGTCTGAGCTCGCGCTCTCTATCCTCAAGGGCGCGAATTTCTCCCTCAAGCTCCGTGAGCTCTCTTTCCTTTTCCTCAGCTCTCGCGCTGAGCCGTGACAGCTCGTCAAGTCTGCGGTTATAGTCCAGAATTTCGCCCTTGATTCTCGCTATCTCGCCCTGTCCGCCGCGCTTCTGGTATCTTTTTCTGCGCTCGTCGAGCAGCTTGATAGCTCCGCTGTAGCTTCCGATATCTCCGTCGGCGCCCATAACGTCGGAGAGCCTTGAGGCGACGGTGTCGTTAGCCCTGTCGTCTGCCTCAATAGTCCTCTCGGAGAAAAGGATGGTGCGGATAAAGCCCTCCTTGTCTATGCCGAAGAGCTCAAGGCCGATATTCTCGGTGTAGTCGGGGGATACAGCGCCCGTCAGGGCGTTTCTCAGGGTGAAGCTGTCATCGGACTGCTTAGCTCCGAAGCTTCGCTCAATAACGTAGCTCCGTTCTCCCACGGCGACCGTCATACTGCCGCCGAAGGCTCCGCCCTGCCAGGGCTTGTATTTTCTTCTCTCGTTTTCCTCGACGGATCTTCTGTTGTCACCAAGACCGTAGAGCATAGCCTTAATGAAGGCGGTAAGAGTCGTCTTGCCCGCGCCGTTCTCACGGCAGATGACGTTGAGGCCCTCCGTGAAGTCAAAATCGCACCCGGAAAACCTGCCGAAGCCCTCTATATGACATTTTATAATTCTCATAAGTCCTCCTTAAAGGTCTGCGTCCTCACCGAGAAGAGCGGCGATTCCCGCGCGGATAACTGCCTCCTTGTCCTCGTCGGACAGCTCTGCGCCCAGCACCGTGCGGATAAACTCACCCTTCAAGGATTTGTCGTATCTGTATGACTCGGGGTCAATTCTGGTGCGCGAGAGGTCTTGGAGCTCAAAGTGATAGAACCTGTCCTGCCACCTGGCAACGATAGCGTCGGTAGCGGGGAACAGCTCGGGAAGCCTTCTTCCGCACAGCTCAACCCTGACCATATCTGCTCCGGGAATATCCCTGAGCTGTTCCGCAACCGAGTCCTCTATCTCAAGGGTGCCGGTAGCCTCTGAAATATCGACCCTGACTATGTGCAGTCTGCGCCTTGCCAGCGGAACGAACGCCTCCCTCGGACGTCTCTCCGAGAAGTCGACGACAACCGCGCCCTTTTCTCCCGTCTCGTCAAATCCGCGTCCCTCGGGAGAGCCGCAGTATACCGCAATTCCTCGCTCGTCGATGGCGCGCACCGAGTATGAGTGATAGTGTCCGAGCGCCAGATAGTCAATACCTCTGTCGGCGGCGTCCTTGATTCCGACAGCGTCGCGGGAGCTTCTGTCAAGGAGCGCTCCGTGCAGGACGACAATATTCTTTCTTCCCGGGTCGAGCCTCAGGCTTGCGAACATATCCTCGTAGAGCTCGCTTCTGCCCGCCACGGTTATATCTCCATAGTCGAAATAGGTCCAATCCTCCGAGAATATTCTGAGATTTCTCGGTAGCTCGAGTCCGCTTTCGATAACGGCGTTTTTCTCGTGATTTCCCGACAGATAGAGAAACTCAACCGACGGAGCGCAGGATATAATCTTTAAAATTCTCTCGCACAGCGACTTTGAGACCCTCCTCGTGTCGAAGAGGTCGCCCGCTATGATGAAAAGGGATACGTCTCTCTTGACAGCCAGCTCGGTCATTCGCTCCAGGGTGACTATAAGCTCGTTTTTTCTCTGTCTGATTTTCTCGGGCGAGAGCCTCGAGGTCAGCGGTGAGCCAATGTGCAGGTCGGCGGTATGTAGTATTTTCATATAAAGCTACCTCCTTTGGCGGTATTCGCTCGGCGGAAAGCCGTGCTTTGAGGAAAAGACCTTTGAAAAATAGGATTGGTCGGAAAAGCCCGACGCTATGGCGATTTCGCCTATGGCTTTCTCGCCGAGTGAGAGCATTCTCTCAGCCTCCGCGAGTCTTACCTCGGTGATATAGCTGCCCACCGTCATTCCGTACTCCTTCTTGAAGGAGGTGATGAGAGTCGATTTCGAGCAGCCGATATGTGTGCATATGTCCTTTATACTTATCTTTGAGCGAAAATTTTCATATATATAGTTTTTCGCCAGCTGCGCTACGGTCGGCTTTTCTCTGGGAATGGCGTTCGAGAGTGTCAGATATTGAGCGCATATCGTCATTATTCTGACGTATGATTTTATCATATTACCCTTCACTCGCGGTATTCTCGCCATAGCCTCCTGCATCTGAGCGCACGTTTCTCCGTCCTCCATCGCCGCCCAGGGCATATGATGCTCACGCTGCTCCTCCCTCAGAACCTGCCCCATAACCAGAAAGCCCGTCAGGGTGCCGAAGTTATATAACGGGCTCACCGCCTCGGTAAGACCGTAGCGACAGGTGTAGATATAAGTATCCTTTATAGCCAGAGCATGCTTACACGCCGCCTTGTCACAGGCAATGCACCCATCCAGCTCGCCAGGAAGCGAGTGCACCGCGCGACAGAAATCGGACTTCGCCTCGGGATAGGCGGCAATCTCGCCGTAGTCAGCGTCGTGCAGGGAAACGCGAAAGCCGGTTATTTTATTAAGCTCCATCAAAACCGAGATAATCTCATGCTTTTTCACGTCTGCCTCCGTTGTTTGTAAAATGTTTTTAAAAAATGTTCTATTCTACAAAATATTATACAATTTTACATTGAAAAAGTCAAGGAAGAAACATATAATATTTTTCGTAGACAGCCAGATAAATATCGGAATGGAATAAAATAAAAGAATGTCAGACATTGAAATTAAGGAAATTATAAGCAACTTCAGGGCAGAGGGCGAGTTTGTCTGTGCGGTGTCGCTTAGCAGCGGACACATCAACGATACGAGCCTTGTGACCATGAGGCGCGAGGGAGGCTCCGAGGTTAAGTATATCCTTCAGCGAATTAACGATAACGTGTTTAAAAGACCGGATCAGCTGATGGAAAACTACGTTGCCGTGACAGGCTTCATCAGAGCTAAGATTGAGAGGGAGGGTGGAGACCCCGAGCGCGAGGTTATCAACGTTATACCTACCGTTGACGGCGCGGCATATTACCGTGACAGTGAGGGAAGATATTGGAGAGTTCTCGTCCACGTCACCGATTCCGTTTCCTACGACAAGGTAGAGCGCCCCGAGCAGTTCTACGACAGCGCGGTTGCCTTCGGAAACTTCCAGTATATGCTCAGAGATTATCCCGCGGACACGCTCCACGAAACGATAGTTAACTTCCATAACACCCCCGACAGATACCGTCAGCTTATGGAGGCGGTAGAGGGCAACGCGGCTGGCAGGCTCGACTCTGTCAAGGCAGAGGTGGACTTCGCTATGGCGAGATTTGACTTCTGTCATACTCTTGAGCGCGCTCACCGAGAGGGAAGGCTTCCGCTCCGCGTTACTCACAACGATACCAAGCTCAACAACATACTTTTTGATGCCAAAACGGGCGCATCACTCTGCGTGGTTGACCTGGATACCATTATGCCGGGCTATTCTGTCAACGATTTTGGTGACTCTATCCGCTTCGGCGCTACAACCGCCAAGGAGGACGAGCGAGACCTCTCGCTTGTTAAATTTGATATAGACCTCTATGAGCTCTACGTCAAGGGATTTATCGAGGGGGCCAAGGGAGGTCTTACCGAGGGAGAGCTCGAGATGCTGCCGATAGGCGCCATTATGATGACGCTCGAGTGCGGTATGCGCTTTCTGACCGACTATCTGAATGGCGACACCTATTTCAAGGTGCACAGAGAGGGACACAACCTTGACAGATGCCGAAACCAGTTTAAGCTGGTATCGGATATGGAGTCGCAGCTTGACCAAATGCGTGAAATAGTGAAAAAATATTCTAATATATGAGGTGAAAAAAATGATTAAAATTATCTATTCTGAAACAGCCCACGATGCAGGCATCAGAGGTGCTGAGGTTATCTCCGAGGTTCTCGCGTCGAAGAAGAATGCAGTTCTCGGACTTGCAACAGGCTCCTCCCCCGTCGGTATGTACACCGAGCTTATCAGAAGGTACAATGCGGGTGAGATTTCCTTCGCTGAGGTCAAGAGCGTTAACCTTGACGAGTACGTAGGACTCTCCGCCGACCACGACCAGAGCTACGCATACTTCATGCACCACAACCTCTTTGACCACGTTGATATCAAGGAGGAGAACACCAACCTCCCGAACGGTCTTGCCGCTGACCCAGTGGCAGAGTGCGCTCGCTACGATGCAGTCGTTGCTTCTATGGGCGGTGTAGATATTCAGGTGCTCGGCATCGGAAATAACGGACACATCGGATTTAACGAGCCCGATACTCACTTCACCAAGGGAACGGGACTTGTCAACCTCACCGACTCCACCATTGACGCCAACGCGCGCTTCTTCGAGAAGAGAGAGGACGTACCCACTCAGGCGCTTTCTATGGGTGTCGGACAGATTATGGAGGCTGATAAGATTCTGCTTCTCGCTATGGGACGCGGAAAGGCAGAGATACTGGAGCGCGCCCTTTTCGGCGATGTTACTCCCTCCGTTCCTGCATCTATTCTTCAGTTCTTCAAGGGCGAGGTTATCGTCTCTGCAGACAAGGAAGCTCTCTCGGTAATCCTTGAGAAGCACCCCGAGGCTGTCACAAGATAAAAACGAAATATAAGAGAAAAATGCGACACGGCTACACCCAGAGCTTCGATAACAGGGTGCAGCCGTGCCTTTTTGTAAATATATGCTTACATCAATTCAGTATACCGAAAATCACTCGATATATACGCGCTTCATTCTCATAGCCATCTTGGGACGGTCGGAATAGTCGGTGGGAATCTCGGCTATCTCGTCAACCACGTCCATACCCTCGACAACCTTTCCGAAGGCGGCGTACTGTCCGTCAAGATGGGGAGCGTCCTTGTGCATTATGAAAAACTGCGAGGAAGCGGAGTTGGGGTCATAGGAGCGCGCCATAGAGATAACGCCTCTTGTGTGACGGAGGGGGTTGTTCACACCGTTTGAGCGGAATTCGCCCTTGATTTTCTTCTCAGAGCCGCCCATTCCGTTGCCGAGAGGGTCGCCGCCCTGAATCATAAATCCCTTTATAACTCTGTGAAATATCAGTCCGTCGTAGAAGCCCTCACTGACAAGGCTCTCAAAGTTCTTGACCGTTATCGGCGCCGCCTCGGGACAGAGCTCAACGCGGATAATACCGCCGTTTTCCATTTCAATTACTACCATTTTTCTTCTCCTTTTAAATTAAATGTATTTTTTGATATATATTTACTCCTTGGTGGATAAACTATACTGTGAATGCTTTTGGGGGTGAATATGGGATATGATAGGGTGAGAAAAATTGCATATTACACGATAGCGATACTCGGAGCTATGCTCCTTTCGTATATCTTCATAAGATACGTCTTTCTTCTGATATTGCCGTTCCTGATTGCCGCGGCTATCGTCTTTTCCATAGAGCGACCTGCCGTGTGGCTGAGAGATAAGCTCCATATGAGTGTGAGGCTCTCGCGTCTGTGTATGACCTTGCTCGCGACGCTCGCGTTTTTCGGGCTGGTCGGGCTCGGGGTGTGGTGGATAGCGGCAGAGCTGTGGGAGTTTATCTCGGGCGAGGGCGGCGTCAGAATAGAGGCGGCTATCGAGGAGCTGACAAGCTCTGGCGGCATCTTCGGCGCGCTTGGCGATAAGGTTGGAGACGCGGTCTACTCGCTCGCTATCTCGCTTATTGAAAACCTCGGCAGCTTTCTTTCCTCGTTTCTCGGCGCTGTTCCAAGGGCAATACTTTTCCTCGTTATCACCGTGATTTCCTCGGTATATTTCGCCCTTGACCTCGACGTTATCAGGGGCTTTTTAGCCCGTGTGCTTCCAAATAGCGCGACACGGGTGCTCGGAAGGCTCAAAAAGGGCTTTTTTTCCGCCATCGTCGGCTATATCCGCTCCTATTCACTGCTTATGCTGTTCACCTTTGGCGTTCTGTTGCTCGGGTTTTTCATACTCGGGGTAGAGCACTTCGTTCTTTTCGCCTTCGTCATATCGCTGCTCGACGCCCTGCCCGTTATCGGGGTAGGTACCGCGCTTATCCCCTGGGGAGTGTATCTAGTTATTACGAAAAACGCCCCCTTGGGCGTAGCCCTTTTGATTTTGTATCTCACCCACACCGTCCTCCGTCAGCTCGTCGAGCCGAGAATAGTCGGAAAAAATCTGGGTGTTCATCCGATAATAACGCTCGTGGTACTGTATATCGGTTACTCGCTTTTCGGCTTTTTCGGCATACTTCTTGTACCTGTATTCACCGTCTTACTTGAGGTCATACTCGGAAAGGATAATTCCGCCGAGGTCGACGAGGGGTCCGTCGCCGAGTGAAACAACCTCGAGCCCCTCACCCTCGCAGGCGGAGAGAATATCGGGATAGCTCCTGTGCGTTTTCGGGTCGCCGAGGAAGTATATCTTGTTTTCGAACACCCCGGCGCACCCGCCAATAAAGCCGTATTCGTATGGAGGGAGTAGAATATCTCCGTTTTCTATAAGCGTGACGCGTATCCCCTCTGTCTCCAGCGCCCTTTTCATTCCACAGTCCGCGGTGATTGCCGCGCTATCCGTGAGCTTCAGGGTGGTGCAGGCGGGGTAGCCCTGCTTTATGGGAACTATTTTCAAGCCCATCGAGCGCGCCTTTTCGATAACGTAGGGGGAAGCCGTGTCGGATTTTATAAATAACCTGTCCCCTATTCTCAGCGCGTTCAGCTTGGCGTCCTCGGGGTACTCACAGCCGAGCTTGTCAGATGTGAAGTAGAGCTTCGCTCTGCCGCTTAGCATCAGGCACAGGTCGGTGAAAATATGCGGAGCCACCTCGCAGTAATCTGCTACCGAGATATACTCGTCACCGAGCGGCAGAAGCAGCATATCCGTGTGCGACGCCACAGCCTCGGGCAGCGTGGGGGAGGGCGGCAGAGTCAAAATATCGAAGCCAAGAAGTCTGAGCCGCCTCTCCATTTCGGGCGGTATACGGCAGTCTGTTATAGCAAATTTTCTTTTCATCATATACCCTGCGCTAAACTGGGCGCAGTCCTCTTTATCTTAGGTTTTCCGGCTTTTTCGGATGCCCTTGAGCTCTGTCGAAAAGCCTACCTTAACTTATATAAAAACAAAAAGCCCCGCTATAATCAAGCGGAGCTTTTGCATTATGCGCGCTCAACCTTTCCTGAACGAAGGCAACGGGAGCATACGCTAACGGTGGTATGGGAACCATCAACAACTGCCTTAACCTTACGGATGTTGGGCTTCCACGTTCTGTTGGTCTTACGGTTAGAGTGAGAAACGTTATGACCGAAGGTCACGCCCTTACCGCAGATACTGCACTTAGCCATTTTGACACCTCCTAAATATTAGCCACTTGGGCCGACATTTATATATATTTTTTTGTTAATCATAAATCGGCTTTGTTATTATAACACAAGCGATTTGAAAAAGCAAGAGTTTTTTTAATTTTTTTGAAAAAAATGAATTATAGAATATTTATTTGCTCGTTGTCTTGTAAAATATATTTCGTAGTGCTGATTATTATATTCAAATTTAACAAGTCCTATTTTATCTGTGAAACAATCTTTCGGTGCATGCTTTTTAAGTTCGACAAAACGTGTATAAAGTTCACCCATCGTTGTTCTCCTTTGCGGTGTTGATAGAAGCTATTAAGATTCTTTTTATTTCCGTACACCTATCAAGCAAGGATTTATCGTGATAATACCCGCTTTCTAAAATCAATTCAATCCAATATTCTGTTTCTGAACACTCTTTCAAAGCAATTTGAAGCTTGGCAATAAAGTCAGCTTTGCCGTGAGCATAAAACGCTTCGCGGATATTCGCACCGATACTCGTACCCGAACGCAGAAATTGATTGATCAATGCACTTTCGCACTTTGCTTCTCTTAATGCTTTGCAAGCGCGAATAACCTCCAAAGCAAACGCTTTCGACTTTATCATCAAAGGACTGTCTGACATAACCTTACCAACTTTCACCTTTCTATGATAAGTATAAGATAAAACTTATAACTTTTCAACTTGATATAATAAAAAATGCTTTTCGACCAACGGGAGAAAAGCTACCTTACTTCTTCACTATTCACTATTACCTTTTACTTTCCAAAAATCCCGCCAAGTTAGTGAAAAGTGAAGAGTGAAAAGTGAAAAAGTAAAAATCCCACGCTGACCGCGCGGGATTTTTGGCAGGGGTAGCTGGATTTGAACCAACGAGTGAAGGAGTCAAAGTCCTTTGCCTTACCGCTTGGCGATACCCCTATCTGGCTTCAAAGAGCCGCTTGCAATTATAACACAAAGCAATTTTGTTGTCAAGACGGTTGGTTAAATTAAAATATTTGATGGGAATATTATGTATTCCCGAGGGTATATGCTCACGGGGAGCATAAGACAGCAGGGATATGCTCACGGCTGACTTAAAAGAGAGGGTGCTGCTGATAACGAATGCCTCTGCGCCTCAGTCGTCGCCGTCCTTTCGGTTTTTTGAGCCCTCCTCGGAGAAGCCCTCGGGATATCTTTTCCGCAGCTTATCAATGTTTTTCTCGAGGACCTCCTCAAGAGTGATATCGAGCGCTTCTGCCGCCTCGGCAAGATACCAGGCAACGTCGCCAAGCTCCTTGATAAGATGCTCCCTGTCAAGCTCGTGTCCGTGGGCGTACCACTTCTTTATCGAGTCGATAAATTCGCCAGCCTCGCCGCACAGTCCCATGGCGCTGTTGATAAGAATCTGCTCCCTTGAGAGCTCGGGATTTTTTGTCCTCATAGCGAGAAGTTGATATTCATTTATCGTCATTTTTCTATCTCCTGTCGGCTTTTTAGTTTAGTATAGCACAAGGTAGGGATTTTGTAAATAGTCTATCCCGTGTCGAATAAATAAATTTTTTGGGGAAAATCCAATTTAGTCTTGACGAAATTAAATTAGCGAGTTATAATATGGTTGACAAAAATTGAGGAGGACGTTATGGACGAGAGGATACTCAGAGCCTTGTGTGAGCCGAGGCGCTTTCTTCTTTTAGAGCTGATGGCGGAGCGGGTATACTGCGTCAAGGCGCTGGCGAGGAAAAGCAATCTTTCCGAATCCGCAGTATCACAGCACTTGAAGGTGCTTCGCGAGGCGGGACTTGTATATGGAGTGAAAAAGGGCTATTATACGCACTACGGTCTTGATAAGGTGGCGTTGGCTGTGGTCGTTGATGCACTCGTCAGGCTGAGAGATGCAGAAAGAAGGCCCTGCGACAGACCCTACTACGGCTGCTCCGAGTCGGAGCACGTCAAGTGCAACGCCTACGTGCCGCCGGAAAAGAGGGGTGAATAAGATGTTAAAAAGATTTTTGAGCTACTACAAGCCGCACAGGAAAATGCTGACGCTTGACCTGTTGGCGTCGCGGTTTATCTCGCTTATCGGTATGGTATATCCGATAGTGACGAACAATATGCTGAACGATTACATACCGAACAAGATGTATCTTACGATAGTTATAGCGGGCGTTATCGTTCTTGTGCTGTACACCGTTCGTATGATGCTTCGCTATTTCGTGCAGTACTACGGACATATTATAGGTGTCAAAATGCAGTCGCAGATGCGACAGGACCTTTTCTCGCACCTGCAGAGGCTGCCCTACCGCTTCTATGATAACAACGAGACGGGAAAGATTATGACACGTATCACGAGCGACCTTTTCGAGGTGTGCGAGCTCGCTCACCACGGCCCCGAAAACCTGCTTATCAGCTCGGTTATGATTATTCTTTCCTTCACCTATCTTATGACAATCGACTGGGTGCTCACGCTGATTATATTCACCTGCGTGCCGATACTCGTCGTAGTTACCTCGAAGTTCAGAAAGGCTATGAAAAGCGCCTTCGACGACAGAAGGAAAAGCAACGCGGTTATCAACGCATCGGTCGAGAGCAGTGTCACGGGCATCAGAGTGACCAAGGCGTATACCAACGCAGAGCTGGAGAGGGAAAAGTTCTCGAAGGGTGACGAGCAATTCGTCGAAGCATCGCGCAGCGCTTATCACGCGATGGCGAGATTTCATTCCTCGACCTCCTTTATCACCGACGTTTTCAACGTATTTATACTTATCGCGGGCGGTCTGTTTCTGTACGCGGGAAGAATCTCCTTTGGAGATTATTCGACCTTTATCGTTTCGGTAGCGCTGTTCATTAACCCCGTTACCACCCTTATCTCCTTCATGGAGCAGTTCCAGAAAGGCGTCAGCGGCTTCAAGCGCTTCTGCGAAATAATGGACGAGGAGCCTGAGAGGGATATTGAGGGCGCGGTTGAGCTTACCGACGTCGAGGGCGAGATTGAGTTTAAGAACGTCAGCTACTCCTACGATGCGACCAAGGAGGTCCTGAGGGAGGTCAATCTCAGGATAGAGAAGGGAAAAAAGCTCGCTCTGGTCGGTCCCTCGGGCGGTGGAAAGACAACGCTCTGTCACCTTCTGCCCAGGTTCTACGCTCTGGAGGAGGGCTCTGGAGAAATTCTTATTGACGGGGTGGATATAAGAGGTCTTTCGCTCGACTCGATAAGGAAAAATATCGGTATAGTACAGCAGGACGTCTTCCTGTTCGTCGGTACAATCCGCGACAACATTCTCTACGGCAGACCCGACGCCACCGAGGAAGAAATGATACTCGCCGCCCAGCGCGCCAATATCCACGACTATATAATGACACTGAATAACGGCTACGACACCGAGATTGGCGAGCGCGGAGTGAAGCTCTCGGGCGGTCAGAAGCAGAGAATAAGCATAGCCAGAGTGTTCCTCAAGGACCCAGCGATACTCATTCTCGACGAGGCGACGAGCGCTCTCGATAACACCACGGAGGTGCTCATTCAGGAGGCGCTGGACGAGCTCTGCCTCGGTAGAACGACGATGGTTGTCGCGCACAGGCTCTCGACTATCAGAAACGCCGACGAGATTGCCGTCGTTATGGACGGAAGAATTACCGAAAGGGGAACTCACGAGGAGCTTATCGAAAACGGCGGCACCTACAAGGAGCTGTACGCCCTGCAATTCAGGGACAACGATTATCTTGAATAAGCTTTTTGAAAATGCTTTCTTTCGAATATTTGAAAGAGGTGCTGTGAAATACAGCACCTCTGTTTTTTTTATGTTGTTTTTGGGGAAAAGGGCACCCCGTGTCAAATCTTTTTGACCGGTTTTCTTGAATAATTGTTGATATATACGGTATCGCTATTCGCTTTCTCCCGCTCGATATATTGGACTCTGAGAGTAGCGTTGCTTTTCCTCGAGGTGCACGAGGCACCAATCCTCGAGGCGCTCTACAAAGACGTTTTTCGGATTTCTCAAATGAAAAGTCAAGCGGACTTTGGGGTATTCTTGCGGGCACTCGAAATATAAGAAAAGCCTCGGCTTTTCTGCCGAGGCTGTTTCTTGCTATGCGGTATAAATCCGTCGGGATTGGCTTATTCCGGGGGCTTGTGGGTTAAAGCGAGGTTGAGGTTGAGCTTTGTCTGAAGCTTATCGGCTGCGCTTCGTTTGGCGCACCCATTTCGCCTCTTTTTCTCAGGGAAACTCTTTTCACAGTCAAAAAGTGTGAGCTGTGAGATGCGCCCCAGCCAAGCGTCATTTCGCGGGCTACCGTGCCGTCGAAAAGGAAGGGATAAAGCTCGGGCTCGTTGTAGCCTCTCGTTACCTCGAACATAACTCCGCGCACTCTGCCGTCGATACGGATAAGGTGCTGTGAATTTTTCTCGGGGTCAAGCTCATAGTAATAACCAAAGGAGCTCCTGCTACCGTAGGTGCCCGCTCTGTCGTCGTCGCTGTCGTCGTAGCTGTCTTTCTCCTCGCCTTCTATATAGAGAAGATAGTCGGAGAATTCCTCGACAACCGCGGATAATTCCTCACGCGAGATAAATCCCGCCTTCTTATTTTTTCTTATTCTCAGGGTATCACCCTCAATAATTCCGTCGAGTATGCGGATTCGTTGTTCCATATTTTCACCCTCTTGTTGTACTTATAAATTATTCGGAGGTTCTGCGAAATCCAGTAAGACGGTACGGGATTTTCCGTCCGAATAAAGTTTAATCAAAATAATTATAGCACACACTCCTCAGAATGTCAACAAGCGCATATAACCCGAGGCGCGCCTGCCGTACTGCCCCAGGCTTGCTCTTTGGCTCACTTTTTTTCACTTTTTGAAAATTCTCTTGACAGGGAGGAGGAAATATATTAACATTTAACTTGAGACAGACTATAAAAGGAGGCTCTTATGGTAGGAAAGCCACTTGACAGAATATATGCGGCAAGAGAGATTGCCACCAAGACTGAAATGAAGATTATCGACGGGATACTCAAAATTTCGCCCAACGAGATTATATATCTTTCGATAAGCGACCTCGCATCAAGGCTGAAGGTTGCCGATGCGACTCTGGTGAGATTTTGCAAGAAGCTCGGTTACAGCGGATTTCAGGAATTCAAGCTCCATCTTTCCCAGGAGTGCGCCGTGCTTCAACACAACGAGGCGGACTCGACGGTCAAAAGAATTGCTCTGCAGATGGTCGACGCGATTAACGAAACCTCGCGCAGTATAAGGTACGACGAGTGTCTGAAAATTGCCAGGCTTATGATAAGCTCGAGAAAGGTCTGCGCCTTCGGAGTCGGTAATTCCTCGATTACTGCGATGGAGATAACCAACGTTCTGGCGAGGCTCGGACTGACGGTTACGTACACGCCCGACTGTCACCTCCAGGCGATGATAACGAGCAATCTGACGCCCGACGACACGGTTATTCTGATAAGCGTTTCGGGAAGCACGAAGGATATTATAGACGTGGCGGAGATTGCCAAGCGAAACGGTGTCCACACCGTCGTTATCACCTGCTACGACCGCTCCCCGCTTGCTAAATATGCCGACCATATTCTTTTCTCCACCAGGCGCGAGGCGGCCTACGAGGGGGGATCCGTGTCGACTATCGTATCGATTTCCTACATTATTAACGTGCTGTATAACGCTATCTACGAGGTGCTTGGCAAGGACGGCTATGAGCTTACTATGAGAGCGGCATCCTCTGTGGCGAATAAATCATTATAGTGAGGTAAATTATGCTTCAGGACAGACAAGTAGACAGAATGGTGCTGAAGGTCGCGAGGCTTGAGGCGATGTATTCTGAATTTATGGTCAAGGACGTCATATATCCCAGGGTCTATATCGAAAGACGGGGAAAAAGGGCGGAGGTCAGTCGGGGATATAAGTGGGGCTCTGATTTTGAGCTCGCGAGGTTTTCCTTCGTCGCAGAGGGGCTTGACGAGGGAAAAAAATACTTTCTTTTCGCCAACACAGGAGCGCCCGAGCACCTTATTATCCATGAGGGCAGAAAAATAGGCATACTCGACTACATAACGGGCGCCTTTGAGCCCCCCTCCCGTACTCACAGGTACGTTCTGCTCGAGGGCTTGAAAAACGGCGACGAGGTTATGCTTGAGGCGTTTTTCTCGCAGGAAATTTCCGGAATCGCGCCATACGACGAGCCTCTGATTTGGGCGTACGCGACGCTTGACCGCGACAGACCCTACGAGGAGATTGGTCTTGCAGTTTTCGACCTTCCCTTGAAGAATTTCGTCGAGCGTCTTTCGCTTTTCAACAAGACTTATAAGTCCACCGCCGACCGCTTCGAGCGGGCGAGAATGGAGAAGGTATATCTCGAGCTGTTCAAGGCGCTTCCGATGGAAAAGGCGCGTCCCGATGCCGAGGCGGTTGCCCTCGGAACGAGAATTATCGACGCGTATTTTGAGGGTGAGAGGGAGCTTCCCTACGTCGGTATAATAGGACACAGCCACCTTGATACCGCCTGGCTCTGGACCGTCGAGGAAACGCGCCGCAAGCTTATGCGTACCGTTTCGAACGCAGTCACGCTTTTGCACAGACACCCGGAATATCGGTTCTTTATGTCAACAGTTCTTTACCTTAAGTGGATAGAGGAGGACGATCCCGCCCTGTTTTCAGAGGTTAAGAAGCTCGCTCTCGAGGGAAGATTTGAGGTCAATGGCGCGACTTGGGTTGAGTGTGACGGAAACCTCACGGGCTCCGAGGCGTTCTGCCGTCAGTTCATCCGCGGAAAGAGATATCTGCGCGAGAAATTCGGCTATGAGTCGGACACCTTCTGGCTTCCCGACACCTTCGGATATTCCGCGGCACTTCCTCAGATTATGAAAAAGAGCAACGTGGACTACTTCCTCACGACCAAGCTGTCCTGGAACGATACCAACGTATTCCCCTACGAGAGCTTTCGCTGGAAGGGAATAGACGGCACAGAGATACCCGTGCATTTCAACACGACGCACACAGGCGTTGACCCCCATACGGTCAGAGCGCGTCTTGACAAGGTGCACGACCCGCGTGAGTGCGACAGCGTTCTTATCGCCTACGGCTTTGGCGACGGTGGCGGTGGTCCTGCGGAGGAGATGGTTTCGCGCGCTATCCACACGGAAAGGACCTACAAGGACGCTACCGTTGAGCACACTACCGTTTCTGATTTTATGAAGAGGGTAACGAGAAACGAGCTTCCCACCTATTTTGGCGAGCTGTATCTTGAGCTTCACCGCGGCACCTATACCACCAATCACAGATTGAAGGAATACAACCGTCGGCTCGAGGAGGCGCTTCACGATGCGGAGCTTATTTCGGTTCTCGAGGGCGACACGGAGGCGAAGGCTCATACCGACGCTATCTATGACACGCTTATGCTCAATCAGTTCCACGATATTCTTCCGGGAACCTGTCTTGCAGAGGCTACCGATATCGCTCTTGCCGAGAACCTCGAGGCGCTCAAGCAGGCGAGGTCATACAGCAGAGGAAAGGGAAGAAGGGTCTACTTCAATACCCTTCCGTTCGACAGAGTCGAAATTCTTCCGTCAAGGACGGGTCAGACGTATAGCTCGGTCAGCGGTGAGCGCACGGTAGCGCCCTACCGCCTTGATGCCCTCGGATATGCGAGGAGGCTCACAGAGGACAGCTCACCCTTCACGGTTGAGGGCGACGTTATAACAACCCCCTACCTTAAGACCACGATTTCCCGCGGAGTGATAAAATCACTCGTCTTCGAGGGAAGGGAGCTGGTAGAGGGCGGCTTCAACGTCATCAAGGCGTACGAGGACGTTCCTTATATCTACGATAACTGGGACGTTGACGCGGATTATACCTTGAAGGAAAAGAGCGTCAGATTCGTGGGTCAAGAGATTATCTCGGTCGGACAGTATCTTCTCGTCGTGAGAGTCAAGCACGAGATAGCAGACGGCTCGCTTATCGAAACGGATATAAAATTCAGATATGACGACCCCACGGTCGAGTTTGAAAACAGGCTCGTCGCGGGCGACAAGCACACGCTTATCAGGGCGGAGTTTGACACGACTCTTTTCGCTCCCACCTACAAGTGCGAGACACAGTTCGGTCACGTCGACAGAAATTGCTTTGACAGAGATAAGAGCGATATTGCCAAGTTTGAGGTCTGCTCGCACAAGTGGACGGATCTTTCCGAAAAGGGAATGGGAGTGTCGCTTCTCAGCGACTGCAAGTACGGCGTTTCCTGCCACGGCGGAAAAATGGGTATAACCCTGCACAAGAGCGGAACGCACCCCGACCCGAGAGGTGACCTCGGCGAATTCTTCTTCAGATACGCCATCTATCCTCACAGGTCTGCCCTCGGTATGGATACGGTTCGTCACGCGTATGCCTTTAACTACGCTCCCGTAGCCACGGCAAGGAGAAATATGACTCCCCCGTTCAAGCTCGTGGGCGGAGATAGCGTGGTTCTTGAAACGGTTAAGCACGGCGAGGACGGCGGAGTGGTGCTGCGCTTCTACGAGGCTATGGGCGCATCCGACGCTGTTGTTCTTGAGGCTCCGGGCAGGGAAATCGTCGAGTGCAACATTCTCGAGGACGAGGTCGGCACAAAAGCTCATTCTAGCTTGACTATCGAGCTCTCTCCCTTTGAAATAAAGACTGTTAAAATTAAATAACGAAGGAAAAGGACGAAGAAAATCAATTTTTTTCGTCCTTTTCTAATATTTTCCTCATAAATTGGAAAAAAGATTAAATGCTGTCAGTTTGTCACTGAAAAAGGAAAATTTGTTTCAAAAAAAGATTAAAATTCTGAAATAAAAAAATCAAAAGGCTATTGACTTTCGCCAATATATAGTATATAATATAGAAAAATAATTAAATTAAAATGCGCCAACTGTGCAATTTGTACAAAGCAGTTGGTCTTATCTATACAGAAAGGACAAATATGAGTTTTTTGAAAAGAGGACTTATCGTATCCTGTCAGGCGGTCAAGGGTGAGCCTCTTTATGGATATGGAATTATGCACCTGTTCGCCAAGGCGGCAAGGGACGGGGGCGCTGCGGGAATCCGCGCTCTGTGCGAGGACGTTGACAGCATCAAGAGGGAGGTTGAGCTTCCCGTTATCGGACTCAGTAAGGTGTGCTATCCTGACAGCGAGGTATACATAACCCCAACTAAAGCCGAGATAGACAGCCTGCTCAGGACGGGGTGCGAGGTCATCTGTATGGACGCCACGCTTCGACATAGACCGGGCGGTGTGACCCTCGAGGAGCTGTACGGTTATGCTCGCGCCAATGCGGGCGAGAGGGAGCTTATGGCTGACGTTTCGACTCTCGAGGAGGCTATAAATGCAGACAGGCTCGGCTTTGACTATATATCGACGACGCTGAGGGGCTATACCCCCGATACGGAAACGCGCGAGCTTCCCGACGTTGACTTTGTCAGGGAGTGTGTCGCGAGTGTGAAAAACGCGAGGGTTGTCGCGGAGGGCGGAATCTTTGAGAGGTCGCATATGGAGGCTATATCAAGGGTCAATCCCTACGCAGTGGTGGTCGGCTCGGCTATCACGCGCCCGAGTGTGATTACGGAAAGACTGTTAGGTGCACTGAGCTTAGAGGATTAAATTAATATGAAAGTAGTTTATCTTCCGCTTGATGAAAGACCCTGCAACTACCGCTTCGCAGGAAAGATTGCTAAAGGTAGCGAGGTCGAGGTTATCAAGCCTGTGGCCGAGGCTCTCGGTGACAAGAAAATACCCGCCGACTTTGAGGCGATAAAGAGCTTTCTGCTCTCGAATGCCGACGGGGCGGACGCTTACGTTATTTCGATTGATATGCTTCTGTACGGAGGCATCGTGCCGTCAAGGCTGCATATGCTCTCCGAGGGTGAGCTTGCAGCAAGGCTTGAGGTCATCAGCGAGATTAAAAGAAGAAATCCGGACGTGAAAATATACGCCTTCGCTCTTATAATGAGATGCCCGAGGTATTCGAGCTCTGACGAGGAGCCCGATTATTATGAATACTGCGGCAGGGAGATATTCCTGACGGGGCAGGCGAAGCACAAGCGCGAGCTCGGAATAATAACCGACTCCGAGGCAGAGGAGCTTATTTCGGTCTACGCCTCGGTTATAGGCGACAAGCTCTCGGACTTTGAGCAGCGCCGCGAGAAAAACAGAAATATGCTCGTCAGAGCAGTAAGAATGCTACACGGGGATATTGATTATCTGATTATTCCGCAGGACGACTCTGCGAAGTACGGATATACCTCGATGGACAGAGAGGCGATAAGGGCTGAGCTCAGAGAACAGGGGCTTGACGATGTCGCGATGTACCCCGGTGCTGACGAGGTGGGAATGACGCTTCTTTCCCGCGCTGTGTGCGAGAGGCTCGGTAAGACACCGAGGGTGTACTGCGAGTTTTCCCATAAGGACGCGCCAAGTATCACTCCTCTGTACGAGGACAGACCCCTGAAGGACACCTTGCCCTATCAGTTAGGATGCGCGGGCTGTGTCAGAGTGTACAGTCGCGAGGATGCGGATATTATTCTGTATCTCAACTACCCCGCGCGCGACCCCGTCGAGGTCTGGCAGGCTCCTGGCGCGGGTTATGCCGAGAGGGAGCTTGACGCCTTTATAGGCGGCATAGTGAGGGATGCGAGAGAGGGCAGGGTTGTTGCCATCGCGGACGGCGCGTACTGCAACGGAGGCGACGCGGAGCTTCTGTGCGAGATTGCCTCGGAGATGAGTATTCTTGACGTATCCGCATACGCGGGCTGGAATACCTCCTCCAACACTCTCGGAACTGTCATTTGTCAGGCGGTGTTCGTCTTCCTTTTCGGAGATAACGAGCATCAGAGGCTCTTCCTTGCCGAGAGGATATACGAGGACATCGGATACTGTGGCTTCGTACGCGCGCACGTCACGAATAATATACTTCCCGATATGGGCTACGATTATTTCAACGCGGGCGGCTCGGACGGTGAGGTTGCGTGTATTGTTAAGCGGGAGCTTGAGCGCTTCGTTGGGGACAGCTTCCCGGAGCTTTCGCTCAGATATGAGATAAGCGAATGCCGTATGCCCTGGCGAAGAATGTTTGAGGTCGACCTTTCGCTGAAAAAAAGATGATAAATTAACGGACGTTCTCCTTGCGGCGACTGCCGCGGGGGATTTGTACAAGGCTTTAACTATTTGTTTTTTGATCGCAGGATTATTTTGGAGTATCTTATGAATTATTCTACCGGTGCCGACGCGGCACAAAATAACGAGGAGCTGTTCGGCTGCTCGAAAATTCTCGGTGTATGGCACAGACCCAACTCCAGCGGAAGAGAGACCAATCTTGAACAGCTGTGTCGGGTTCTTGACGAATTTGAGGAGGCGGGTATAAATCTCGTTTTCCTCGAGACCTTTTATCACGGTATGTCTACATACAAGACCGAGCTTGTTGAATATCACAACAGACTTTTCGATTTTGACTATGGCGAGTATCGCGACTACCTTTCCGCATTCGTTGCCGAGGCAGATAAGCGCGGTATCAACGTATGCGCCTGGGTCCAGGATTTTTATATCGGATTCCGCGATTACATCAGGCTCGTGGTTGAGCACCCTGACAGACTGCTGATAGATCAGTCGGGAAGCATCCGTCATATGACCGAGGGGCAGGACTTCGGCGGATATATCTTTATGGACCCCGCCAATCCCGAGGTCAAGGAGTTTCTTATCAGGCTGTACGACGATATACTGACGAGATTCCCGAAGCTGAAGGGACTCAATCTTGACTATATCCGTTATCCCATTTCGATATATGAAGACGGCACGGATACGGGATATACCGAGATATGCATGCGCGAGTTCGCAGAAAAGCAGGGAATAGCTCTTGATGGGGAAAACGCGCGACAGACTCTCGTTTCGATGCTGAAGGAAGAAGAGCTTCTTGATGCCTGGACTGAGCACAAGGCGGGTTATATCACCGATTTCGTCGAGAGCGTGCGGAATATGGTTGACGAAAAGCACCCCGGAAAGCTGCTTTCCACAGCAATTTTCTCCGAGCTTGAGCAGGCGTACAAAATGAAAAAGCAGAGCATCAAGGTCTGGCTTGACAGAGGCTACGTCGACTTCGTGACGCCGATGATATACTTCTATGAGGCAGAGCAGATATACACCGCCCTGAAAAAGCTGGACGGAGAGTGCGGACACTTCACGTGCTTCACAGGTCTATATACCACCTATCACAAGCAGACTGTGGGGGCGCTGGAGGAGCATATACAGGCGAGCTACGACGCGGGCGCTGACGGAATAGTGCTGTTCGATGCGGCGAAGACCTTCTTTGACGCGGCTGATGATTATAAATCGTTTCTGGCTAAGAAGTTCGGGAAAGAAAAAACCCGATGAGAAAGACATTACTGAAGATTTTAACAGTTGCTCTATGTACGGTTATGTTAGCAGGTATATTTCCCCGTGAGGCGCTTGGCGCCGATGCCAAAGAGGACAGAGAGATGAGATATTCCGACGTCGGAGCAAGAGGCGTCTGGCACAGACCCAACTCGAGCGGAAGAGAGACCACTCTCGAGGGGCTCTTGGGCGTTCTTGACGAGATGAAGAGCGCGGGCATCAATATGGTGTTCCTTGAGACCTTTTATCACGGAATGACGGTGTTCAGGACCAATCTGGTTCCATATTACAGCGGATTTGAAAAATTTGACTATGGCGAGTATCCCGATTATCTCACAGCCTTCGCCACAGAGGCGGAAAAGAGGGGAATTGAGGTTCACGCGTGGGTAGAGAGCTTTTATCTCGGAGTTAACGAAAGCGCCACCCTTGTCAGATACCACCCCGACTGGATGCTGATAAATGAATCCGGACGGATAAATCACGCGACCGAGGGCGCGGAGCTCGGCGGATATCTCTTCTATGACCCCGCGAATCCAGCGGTGAGAGAGTATATTCTGAGGTTCTACGACGAGCTGCTCACAAGAGTACCCGCGGTGAAGGGCTTGAACCTTGACTACGTGCGCTATCCCGTATCCGATTTCTATTCGGGCACGGACACGGGCTACACCGACGTATCAATGTCGGGATTTGCCGGGAAATACGGACTTTCCGCACAAGAGGGCATTTCAGCCTTCAAGGCACAGATAAGAGATAATTTGCTCGTTGACGAGTGGATAAAATACCGCGCTGACCAGGTCACGACCTTCGTCGGTCAGGTTTCGGAGATGGTGAATGAAAAGCACAGTGACGCTATTATCTCCGTCGCCATTCACCCGGATATAAGCAGCGCCTACAACCAGAAAAAGCAGGATTTTCTCACCTGGATAGAAAACGGATATATAGACGTAGTTACTCCTATGGTGTACTACTACGGCGCATCTCAGATATCCTCCGCGCTTCGAGAGATGCTCGCGAGATTTCAGGGAGTGTACTGTTACAGCGGATTATATACCACCTATCACAATCAGTCGGTAGACGAGCTTGAGGCTCATATCGGCGCGAGTGACAGCTCGGGCGCTGACGGCTTCGTCCTGTTCGAGTCGGTCAAAACCTTCTTTAATCCCTCGCAGGACTACGCGGGATATTTATCGGAGAGCTACGGCGTTGCCTCGGCTCTTCCTCATTGGAGCTCGGATAGGCTGATTTCGGCGTTTTCGGACGTGATAGCCGCCAGACTTCTTGCGGGTGGCGCTGACAGCGAGTCTGTGAGTGTCTTCCGTCAAGAGATGGAGCGCATCTCCGAGATTGGAGAGGGAAGCAGAGAGAGCCTTGAGTGCATCTCGCGCGAGCTTGTCGGGCTTCGGGACGGACTTTCCGGAGTAGTCGGAGGGTCGGATACCTCGGACGCCAAGGCTCAGCTCGACCTACTTGTCAGCTATATCGAGCTGAGAGAGGCAAGACTGTCAAGCAAGGGCTTTTGGGATAGCACAGAGCCGCCTTTTCAGGGGGACGACACTGAAAATCCCGACGATAACGATAGCTCGGGTGATTCAGACAGCGGCGACAGCTCCGAGGAGGGCTCCGGAAAGACGGGGCTTTGGGAATTTTTCAGGAATTTAATAGAAAGAATAATAAATTGGTTCAAAAAAGTATTTAATACTGGGGGGTAAGATGAAAAGAAATCTAATCAAGCTTGGCGTTTTCCTTATCGCAGTAGCGCTTGTACTTTCGATGAGTATAGTTGCATTCGCTGCGGGAGAGGAATACACCCGCGACCTTACGGTGCGCGGAATAACGGTAAGCACGGGTGATAAAACGATAGACGGCGTCTATTCTGATCCCGTTGACTACTGGGAGGAGGTTGCCGCGGGCGCTTTGATGGATCACAAGATTCTCTACGATGCCGTTGGCGAGCGCGACTCGATAATTTATACCGCCTTCTATCCCGATACGACCACGGGACGCGAGGGAGCTTATACCGACTACGTTTTTGAGTTTGACGGTCAGAGCTACGTGGTTACCGCGATTAATACCGAGGGTGACGGCTCCACCTACATTCCCGTAGGAGGCTTCGTGCTTTCCCTCTATACCGCAGACCATCCCGATTTCGCTAAGGTCGGAGATATCGCGACTCTCGGAGGAGCGAAGCTCACCATTCCCACCAAGGCTGTTGAATCCAAGGACGGAAAGAGAATAGCCATTGACTCAACCAACGGAAACCGCTCCGGCCCTATGGTTGTCTACTATGACACCCAGTTCGGCGAAAAGACGGGCACTAACGTATGGGGCACCGAGGTTATCTGTCAGTTTAACTTTGATAAAAACACATTCGAGGTCGTAGGCCTTCGTGATTTCGGCGAGGGTGACGATTCGGGCTCGTTCATTCCCGATAACGGCTTCGTTCTCAGCGCGTTCGGCCCCGGCTACCGCCAGCTTCTGTCGAAGGATATCCTCTTCGATATAGGAGATGAAATGAAGCTCGTAGGCTTTGACTACGTGAGATTTGGCGGCACGGTATACGGCACGTACGACCACGTCAATCCCACCAAGGAGTCCAACCCCGCAGGTATGGAAACACCCACCAGCGAGTTCGGCGCATTCCGCGGACCCGACCAGACTATCGTCTACAAGAGCGGCTGGAAGTATAAGGAGTCCACGGGCACGGGTACTAACGTGTACGGCTACGAGGCGGCTGTTGACGCTGACGGTATCGTCGTTGAGCTTGGCGTCAACGTTTCGAAAATCCCCGAGGGCGGCTACGTTATCTCGGGTCACGGAAAGGGACGCGACTTTATCCGCGCCAACTTCGTGCTCGGAGCAACCGTCGTGCTTGACGAGGAAAACAAGACCTATTCGGTTTCAACGACCTTGAACAGCTATTATGAAACACTCGTGACGAGCGTTAACTCGGCTATTGACAGCGCCGAGGCGAGAATCAAGCAGCTCTACGACGTCAACGCAGAGCTTATCCACGAAAACGTCGAGCTTGCCAAGAGCAGGTTTGAAAGCCTCAGGACTCTCAAGGAAGAGATAGAGAAGAGGCTCGAGGACCCCAACCTCACAGAGGACGAGCGTCTTAGCATGCTTATGAATTATAACAAGAACCAGGTTGAGATTGACAAGATACGTCAGAAGCTCATCGTGCTTTCCGCAGACAGCAACGCGCTCTCCGCGAGGGCAGTATGGCACAGACCTATCGAAACAACCTACGCGGAAATCAAGGAAAACGTCGAGATGTACAAGAGAATCGGCATCAACCTCGTTTTCGTTGAAACTCTGTACAACGGCTACTCAACCTTCAGAAGCGAGGTTAAGGAGTTCCCCTACCACGTTAACCTTGCAAGCGCGTACAACGACGGCAACGGTCACATCTACGACGACTACTTCTCCGCGTTCCTTGCCTGCTGTCTTGAAAACGGCATTGAGGTGCACGCGTGGGTAGAAAACTTCTACGTTGGTCTTAAGCCCGACGCAGAGGTGCTGAAGCTCCATCCCGATTGGGTTATGTACAACGACAACGGCACCACCGTTCAGCGCAACGAGGGCGGTCCCTACTACTTCATCGACCCCGCCAATAAGGAGGTTCAGGATACTCTTATCAAGTATTACAACGAGCTTTTCAAGAAGCACCCCGAGGTAGCGGGACTTAACCTTGACTATATCCGTTATCCCGTTTCGGATAAGAGCGAGGACACGGGCTATACCATCGCCGCTATGAAGGGCTTCTACGACACTCTTGGCAAGGAGTTTAACAGCTCTCAGCTTTCCGACAGAACCAAGATGTACAACAAGTTCAAGCAGCTCTTCGACAAGGACTATCTCCTTGGCGGACAGAAGGAGGCTGACGAAAACTACGATAAGTGGGTAGAGTACCGTATGGGTGTTATCACCGAGTACGTCCGGAGAATCAAGGACGAGGTCAAGAAGCCCAACGGAATTATGCTCTCCACCTCGGTATTCGCTTCTCTCACCGAATCGACGGGAATGAAGAAGCAGGATTGGAAGTCATGGTTTAACAACGGCTGGATTGACATCGCGACTCCTATGGCGTATTACACCGACGCCTCCGACGTCAACGCCAGAGTTTCCGATATGATACTTATGGGCGGCAACAACTGCCTGTACTACACGGGTATCGCCTCCTCGTACAGCGGTCTTCCCGCTTGGCAGAACAAGCTCCATATCGAGGCGTCCTACAATGCGGGCGCGCAGGGCTACGTAATATTCTGCTCAACTCAGATTCTCGGACACGCGGACGTTCAGGACGCGCTCTCGAGCGGTGTTAACAGCAAGTCGGCAGTTCTTCCTCACGCCGCTATCAGCGAGGTGCTTGCGGCGAGCTTCGGGGACATTCTTGACAGGGCAGACAGGCTCTACATTCCCGCGGGCGGTATGACCGAGGAGAAGAGGGCGGCTCTGGCTGAGGCATTCTCCGAAATCGAGGGTATGTCGGCTAACGACGCCGTTGAAATCTACAAGATTTTCGCCAAGGTGCAGAATCTTACCAAGACCAGCGTTATCAAGGCTTACGCGAGCGGTTACTCCCGTCAGAGAATAATCGAGCAGCTCGAATACCTTGCAGATATACTCGACGCGAGAATTTCCATGCAGCTTATCTCGGACGGCGTTTGGGACCCCGAGAAGATTCCCACAAGACCTACGGTCAACGAGAACGGAGTTACCTTCCCCGATACCACGCCCGATAATAACGAAACACCTAACCCCGACACAACCCCCGACGACGGCGGCTCCGAGGAAAACGAGGAGCCCGAGAAGGAAAACTTCTTCGTGAGAATCTGGCGCGCTATCGTTAACTTCTTCAAGAGACTCTTTGGCAAGAAGGAGTAAGCGCATAAGACCCATCGGATAACCCTTCGATAATCACCTTATTAATTAATGTAGGAAAAAGCGAGAGCCGCCTCGCGCGGCTCTTCGGTAGAGTATTTTTTGATGCCTGGCATCTTTAAATAAAACATAAAAATAAAATTAGGAGGAACTTATGAAAAAGTCAAGACTTTTGGCGTTAATCGCTCTTGTACTTGTTATGACGCTTATGTTCGTTATGACTTCCTGTAAGAAGGACGAACACGAGTGCCAGAACGTATGCGAAGAGTGCGGCAAGTGCACTAACGCCGACTGCACAGAGGACGCTTGTGCAGAAAAATGTCCCGGACACAAGCCCGCGGAGGAAAAGACTACACCCGTTATCACGGTTGAGCCCGCCGAGCTTGAAATTTACGCAGGCGAAGAGGTCGAGCTTATGTTCGGCGTTACCGTTTCCGACCCCGGCGACACCAACCCCAGCCTTATTATTGAGGACGACGGCGGATTTGACGCCGACGAGGAGGGTGTTTACACCATCACCTACAAGGCTGTCAATAAGTTTGGCGTAGCAACAACCGCAACCAGAAAGATCACCGTTCTTAAGGCTAAGTCGGCGCTCGTTCTCGCGGTTAAGGCTAATCTGCTCGGCGACACCAAGTGGCCCGCAGGACCTTATCTCAACTTTGCGAACGCTCTTTATCAGGAGATTACCGCTGATACCACCATCAACACCGTAACCAGCGGCGTATTCCACAACACCTCGAGCGCGGCTGTCACCCTTACCGTATTCGGTGACTACGGCGAGGCTGCTATTATCGACGCTAACGGCGTTGTAATCGAGGGACGCGACGGCTCCGCAGGCAGAATTGTCAACGAGGCTAACCCCGTTCGTACCCAGAGCCCTCAGGGCGCGACCGTTGTAGTCGGCGGCGAGAACGTTCCCGTTGCTACAAACTTTGCTAAGAGCATGGTTGTTCCCGCAGGCGGCTTTGCAGTAGTAGTACAGACCGGCTACGCTGACAACGGCGGAAATAGCTTTGACGCTGACGGCCGTGGATTTATGGCTTACAACGTTATCAATCTCTATGGCAACGTAGTATCGCTTTATTGGGCTGATACCAATGAGGCTCTCACTACATACAAGGATCAGGCTCCCACTATTGAAAAGAACGAGGACATCGTTGTAGGCGTTGGCGAGCCCACCTTCGAGCTTGAGTCTGCAGTTCTTGCAGGTCTTATCGCGAAGGACGATAACGGCACCTTCGATCCCTCTGACGACGTGACTGTTACAGTAACAGTTAAGGACAACGGCGGCTTTGACATCAATACCGTTGGTGAGTACAGAGTTATTATTACAGCGACAGACGGAACTAACGCCAAGGAAGCTGTAAGAGTCGTTAAGGTTATCTCCGATACTATCAAGATCGAGCTTAACGGAAAGACTCTCACCATCGAGAAGAGTAAATTCCTCTATAACACAGAAGTAAATGCTAATACCGCTCCCAGATACGCGGTTATCGTATTTGATAAGACATTCGAGGGCACCTTCAAAACCAACGCATACGGCGCGGCTCTCGTTGTTGACCAGTACGGCAGACTCGTGAAGATTTACGACGGTGCTAACCTCGGCTACTATACCGCTGATGGCAAGGCTGCATCTGTTCACTTCACCACCGCTAACTATGCAGAAACCGCTTGGTCTGAGCTTGCAGAGGGCGAAACCCTTATCATCTGTCCCAACGACGGCGGTGCTAACGCATCCCGCACATGGGCTCTCGGACACCGTCCCGTGAACTCTGAAGGCTCCATCGGTCAGGTTATCACCCTTCCCGGATTTACCTTTGGCGAGGCTCCTCACGAGTGTCAGGACGTCTGCCCCAAGTGCGGCAAGTGCACCTCCGACTGTGAGGACGCAGTATGCGCTGACAAGTGTGAGGGACACGCTCACGAGTGCGAGAGCGTTTGTGAGACCTGTGGCAAGTGCACCGACGCTGAGTGCACCGAGACCGCTTGCGCTGAGAAGTGCGAGTGCGTTCCCGCTCACGAGTGCGAGAGCGTATGTAAGTGGTGCGGCAAGTGCACCGATACCGAGTGCACCGAGACCGCTTGCGCTGAGAAGTGCGCAGGACACGAATCCTCTATGCTCGTTTGGATTGGAACCAGCAAGCAGTATGAGGCTATCGAGGGCGCTTGGCTTTACAACACCGCGGTAACGACCTCCACTGCAGCTAACTACGCAGTCGTTGTATATGACAAGGGCTTTACCGGCGAGTTCACAACCAACGGCTACGGCGTAGCGGTAGTTCTTGACAAGTATGGCAAGATCACCGAGGTTTACGACGGAGCTAACGTTGGCTACTGGCTTCCCGCAGGCAAGCAGGAGACCGCTCACTTCAATGCTAATACCTTCGCGACAACCGCTTGGTCCGAGCTTGAAGATGGCGAAACCCTCGTTATCTTCCCCAACGGATATGACGGAAACAAGGCTCGTCAGATAGGTCTTGACTCCCGTTTCCTCTTCGGTCAGAAGATGAATCTCAGCCAGGTTTCTTTCCTCAGCCCCGATAAGACCGTCTCTATCGGCACTAGCAAGACCTATACTGCACCCGAGGGCGCTTGGCTTCACAACACCGCGGTAACGACCTCCACTGCAGCTAACTACGCATTCGTTATCTACGACAAGAGCTTTACCGGTGAGTTCACAACCAACGGCTACGGCGTAGCGGTAGTTCTTGACAAGTATGGCAAGATCACCGAGGTTTACGACGGAGCTAACGTTGGCTACTGGCTTCCCGCAGGCAAGCAAGAGACCGCTCACTTCAACGCTAATACCTTCGCGACCGTTGCTTGGTCCGAGCTTGAAGAGGGTGAAACCCTCGTTATCTTCCCCAACGGCTACGATGGAAACAAGGCTCGTCAGATAGGTCTTGACTCCCGTTATCTCTTCGGTCAGAAGATGAACATTACCGACATTACCTTCGCTGTTCCTCACGAGTGCGAGAGCGTTTGCGCTACCTGCGGCAAGTGCACCGACAAGGCTTGCGAGGAGGCAGTATGCGCTGCTAAGTGCGCATGCTTCACCGTTTCTATCGGCACCAGCAAGACTTATACTGCACCCGAGGGCGCATGGCTTTACAACACCGCGGTAACGACCTCCACTGCAGCTAACTACGCATTCGTTATCTATGACAAGGGCTTCACCGGCGAGTTCACAACCAACGGCTACGGTGTAGCGGTAGTTCTTGACAGGTATGGCAAGATCACCGAGGTTTATGACGGAGCTAACGGCGGCTACTGGCTTCCCGCAGGCAAGCAGGCTACCGCTCACTTTAACGTTAATAACTACGCGACAACCGCTTGGTCCGAGCTTGAAGAGGGCGAAACCCTCGTTATCTTCCCCAACGGATACGACGGAAACAAGGCTCGTCAGATAGGTCTTGACTCCCGTTATCTCTTCGGTCAGAAGATGAACCTTACCGGCTTTACCTTCGAGGTAGCTGAATAATCCGCTATAAGATTTATTTCCTTTAAAAAAATACGCCCCGCTGCTCTCGGGCGGCGGGGCACACCCCAAAGGGAGCTTACAATGAAAAAAGCATTGACTTCTATATCATTATTGATGGTAGCTATTATGCTGTTTGCCATCACGGCGACCGCTTTTTCGTCAAACGTTCTCGATAATCCCAATTTTACATACGAGAACGGCTTTAAGTACGTTGAAAAGACCGCGACGGAAAGCGGAAAGACACAGAAAATCTTCTACGGCGAATATAATCCCACCGTAGAGGGCGCAGAGTACGAGTGGGTGCTCCACACAATCAAAAACGAAAACGGCACTGTTCTCTCGACTGTTATGGACATTGCCAAGGATTATGAAAAGACCACGGGCAGAAAGGTTATGCTCGCTGTTAACGGAGACTATTTTGCAGGCGGTGAGCCTGTTGATTCATATGTTAGCGACGGTGTCGTCGTTAAAAAGGGTAATATGGCGAACAAGAACAGCTTCGGATTCAACAATTCGGGTTACGCGGCTGTTGGCAGACTTACCGAGGTGGGCGTTTGTGTCATTACCTACGGCGAGGGCGGCGAGAGAACCTTTACAGAGGTTGACCTTCTCAATAAGCAGCCCGCGGCGGGACAGGTTGCGGTATACAACCAGCCCGGCACTTATACCGTTTCAAATGCGGGCGTTATGATGCTCCGCACAGACGTCGCCAATCTCACTCAGTATCCGCTCGACTGCACCGAGGCTACTATGACCTCGAAGGGCGTTCAGGCGAGCAAGACCTTCAGCCTCAAGAGCGGTCAGCTCGCGGTTGTCTACACCGAGGAGCATAACGACCTTTTCGCAACCTATAAGTACGGTGCGAGGGTTGGAGTTGTCAATACTCCTGCTGGCGAGTTTGAGGGCTGTGACTGGGTTGTCGGCGGCTACGACGTTATCGTAGATAACTACAAGGTCAACACCAACTGTCACGATGATAACGGCGGTAACGCCGCGGCTCCCCGTACCTTCGTCGGTATGAAGGAGGACGGCACTATGTTCGTCTGCATTGTTGACGGACGCGGAGCGGGCGGCTCGGTCGGTCTCACCGTTGAGGGAGAGGCACAGCTCGCGGGCGCGCTCGGCGCTCAGTATTCGCTCGAGCTTGACGGCGGCGGCTCGTCAACTATGATTGTCCGCATCGACGACAAGCTCACGCTGAGAAACGTTCCCTCCGACGGCTCGATGCGAAAGGTTGCGAACGTGGTTCTTCTCGTCGAGAAGCCCAAGGCTGAGGAAAATCCCGGTGAGAATAACCCCGGCACCGATAATCCCGGTGAGAATAACCCCGGTGAAACAAATCCCGATACCAACCCCGATACTAACCCCGACACAGGCTCGGACGATGGGGACGACGAGGGCGAAAATGCTTTTGTCGCATTCTTTAAGAGAATTTTTGAGGCGATAGCCAACTTCTTCAGAAAACTGTTTTCCGGAAAATAAATTAAATATATATAAAGGAGAAAAAAATGAAAAAGATCTTATCAGTTCTGCTCTTGATAGCGATGCTCCTCACAGGTACTGTGGCTCTTACCGCCTGCGGCAACAAGAACTCCGGCGGCGACGAGATTAATATGGACATCGACCTGTCACAGAAGATTGACCTCAAGGTTCTCATTCCTTACTCGGGTAAGAGCATTGAAGAGGTTAACAGCAACACCAATGCCAAGCTCATCGAAGAGCTCACAGGCTACAAGGTGACCTACACTCAGCTTCCCGCGAGCGACGCTTCGGGTACTCTTAACACAGAGTTTATGAGTGAGACCCCCTACAACCTTATCAAGCTCACCAAGGATCAGTTCAGCGATCTTGTCAAGGACGACCTTCTCGTTGATATTACCGACGCGCTTGAAAAGTTTGCTCCCGACATTCTCGCGAATATTTCCGAGGAGTCCTGGGAGGTAGTTACCGTTGACGGCCGTATCTACGGTATTCCCGAGAGAGCCTCCAGCGATAACATCGAGAACCCCATAGTTCTTAACTATGACCTTATGATGCAGCTCAACCTTGACGTTCCCGAGACTCTTGAGGAGTTTGAGGCAGTGCTCAAGGCTATGACCGAAGAGCTCGGCGCTCCCGCGCTCACCTTTGATAAGTATACCCCCCTCATTCACACTGTTTCCGCCGCATTCGGTATTCACTCCTTCTGGCAGGAATACGAGATTGACGGCAAGAAAGAGGTTCGCTTCTATATGAACGCTCCCAGATACGAGGAGTATATAGCGTATATGAACAGCCTCTATAACAAGGGCTATATCGACGTCGAGGTTTCTACCAACGACGCCTCCAACGCGGTTAACCGCTTCGTCAACGGCTTCAAGGGCGGCTCGGGCGCTAAGGCAGGCGCTTACGCTTGCTCGCTGTGGACGGTTTCCTCTATCGTTACCTCTCTTCAGTCCAACGACGTTATCTCCAAGGAGGAGGCGGCAGGCGAGCTTGACGATTATCTCTGCTACCTTCGCGCTCTCAAGGAGAACGCTGACGCTCCCGAGAAGGTATACCGCTCCAGCGGATATTCCTACGTTACCGCAATTCCTTTCTATATGGCAGAGAACGCGGGCTATGCTCTTGACTGGATGAACTCCAAGATCAAGGATACCGAGGGTGAGGACAACTTCCGTCAGATCGTTCTCGGCGAGGAGGGCACTCACTGGCAGAAGACCTCCGAGGGCGGCTATATGCCTATCAACCCCGCATTCGCAGAGAAGGACGACGCTCACATCTTCCTCAACGGCACTAACGAGAACAAGTACACAGACTACTGGCTCGCGCGTGTAAGAAAGCAGCCCGAGCTCTTCAGAGCCTGGAGCGAGCTTATGGAGGATGCTGACGAGGTCGGCGTTTATAACCTTGCTGACTTTACTCCCCCGCTCGGTGACTACAACGTATACCGCTCCTCCGTAGAGGAGTATGCTCAGACCCAGTTCTACATTATGCTCAAGGAGGGTACTGGCAACCTCTCGACAATTCTTAACCAGCTCAACAACGCTAAGGGCTGCGCTAAGGCTACCGAGGATATCAACAACTGGTACAAAGACAGCTACAAGAAATGATCTCTTTTAAGGAGTGAAAGTTATGAGCTCGCGAAAAAACAAATTGACCCTGGTCGATAAGACTAAAAAATACAAAAGCCTCATCCCCTTCGTTATTCCCGCGGTGCTGTTCGCTCTTGTATTCTCATATCTGCCTATGGTGGGTATTCTTATCGCCTTCAAGGACCACCCCAACTTTTTAAGATACGAGGTTTTCGAGGCTTTCTCCAAGTCCAAGTGGACGCTTGCGAACTTTGAAAAGCTTTTCTCCGACCCCGATATTCTGAAATACATCGGAAATACTCTGATTATTTCGGTTATGAAGATAGTTATTCTTTTCCCTCTGCCCGTTATTCTGGCAGTTATGATTACAGAGCTCAGAAGCAAGAAGTTCTCCAAGCTGGTGCAGGGTCTGGTATTCCTCCCTCACTTCTTCTCCTGGGTAGTTATCGTAGGTATATTCAATAACATCTTCGGTATGTACGGACCTATCAACAATATCGGCTCAGCTCTCGGTATGGACCCCGTTCACTTTATGGGTGAGCCCGGCTGGGTCCGTTGGCTCGTCGTTATCCTTTCGGGCTGGAAGGAGATAGGCTACAGCTCTATCGCTTATATAGCGGCAATTATGTCCATCGACCCCGCTCTCTATGAGGCGGCTAAGATTGACGGCGCAGGAAAATTCAAGCAGATATGGAAAATCACCATCCCATCTATTATGCCTACTATCATAGTTATGCTTATTATCCGTATCGGTTATCTTATGGATGCGGGCTTCGAGCAGGTCTATGCTATGCTTAACCCGAACACGCTGGAGACGGGTGAAATCATTGGTACATACGTTTACAGATTGGGATTTTTGGCAGGTAGCACAGACTACGGTCTGTCCACGGCGGTCGGACTGTTTAACGGTGTTATCTCACTGCTTCTTATCCTTGGCGCTAACTATATAAGCAAGAAGAAAACAGGAAACGGAGTGTGGTAAATTATGGATAAGAAATTGACTATAAAAAACGGAAAAAATAAAATCAGGGAAAGCTCTGTATTTTATACCGTCAATACCATAATTCTGGTTATTATTTCTCTGGTTTGCTTCCTTCCTTTCCTGAACGTACTCTCGGTTGCTCTGTCTTCTGCGGGCTTCCAGATTAACTTCAAGCCCGAGGGCTTCACGCTCTACAACTTCAAGTACGTATTTCAGGACGTGGCGTTCTGGAGAGCTATGGGAGTTTCCTTCCTCGTGGTTATCTGCGGTACTGCGCTCTCGGTAATCGTTATGTTTGCCGCGGCGTACGCTCTTTCCAAGAGGGATTTCCCCTGCAGAAAGGGACTTATGGTATTCTTCATCATCGTTATGATATTCAGCGGTGGTATGGTACCGAACTTCCTCGTTGTCAAGACCCTCGGTCTTAACCAGACGCCCCTGGCGCTGATACTTCCCTCGGTAGTGCAGGTTTACAACCTCATTCTTATCAAGAGCTATCTTGAGGGACTTCCCGGAGAGCTCGAGGAGTCCGCGTCCATTGACGGCGCGAACAACCTTCAGATAATGTTCAAGGTGCTTCTTCCTATGTCGATGCCCTGCGTAGCGAGCGTCAGCTTGTTCACTGCGGTAACCCTCTGGAACAACTACACCAGCGCATTGCTCTACCTCGGAACTGCTGAAAAATGGTATCCGCTCTCGCTCTATATCCTCAACTACATTAACTCCCAGCCCGATATTCTCTCGGGAACTATGGAGGTTATTCAGTAGGATAACATTGAGGCGGCTATGATTGTTGTTAGTATAATACCCATTCTACTCGTTTATCCCTTGGTGCTCAAGTACTTTACAAAGGGTGTAACGGTAGGCGCAGTAAAAGGATAATATGACCATATGTATCGATATGGGTGCAACCGAAATAAAGGTTGCACCCATAACCCAGAACGAAAACGGAATATCAATAGGAAAAATACAGAGGCTTCCCACTAACGCTCATCTTGGGCGGGACGGAATAGTTGACGCTCTGTATACCGCTATATCCTCTCTCTGTTCGGCGGATGCGGACGGAGTCGCTATCGCTTCGGCGGGGGATATAGATACGAAAACCTCGGTGATAACCTACGCTACGGGAAACCTGCTTGGTATGGAGGGGTTTGATTTCGTGCGCTTTTGCAGGGATTATTTTTCCCTTGGGGCAAGAGCCATCAACGACGCTCACGCGGCTCTTCTCGGCGAGGTAGAGTACGGCGCGGGTGTGAATTACCGTGATATGAGGGTGGCTATGCTCACTCTCGGCTCGGGAGTCGGCGGAGCATATTACGCCGACGGAGCTATCGTAACTAACGAGGACAACGGCTTTGGCCGTTTCGGACATCTTTGCATCAGGGAGGGCGGCAGGAAATGCACCTGCGGTAAGCTCGGATGCAGCGAAGCATATCTGTCGGGCAGGGCAATTCACAGAGATGCCGCCGCTATGGGTATAGACGGATATGATATATTTGAAAAATTCGCTCTGGGCGAGAGTCGGAACGTTGAATTCGTGGCTCGGTTCAGAGAAAATCTCGGGGCAACTCTCGATAGGGTGATGGAAATCAGTCCGTTTGACGTCTGTATCGTCGGCGGAGGAGTTGCCGATTGGATGGGGGCTCAATTTGACTCCGTCGTTGATAACTTAGGATATAACGTTATACGGGCGTCGCTTGGAAACAGCGCGGGAATGTACGGCGCTTACGCCCACTATAAAGAAAATAGACAATGAGGCAGAGATGATTATGAGAACTATAAAAGCGCAGGTAATTGTCTGCGGCGCGAGCCTTGGCGGTACGCTTGCCGCATATAGCGCAGTAAGAGAAGGAAAGAGCACGGTGCTGCTCGAGAGCACGAGGTGGATAGGCGGACAGCTCACCTCGCAGGCGGTGCCACCAGACGAGCATTTGTGGATAGAGGAGCAGGGCTGTACCCGCTCTTATAGGAAATATCGCGACACGGTACGGGACTATTACAGAAATCTTGAGGGTTATTCTCACGAAAAGCTGGGCGAAAAGTCCTTTTGTCCCGCGGACTCGGAGGTCAGCTTTATTGCTCATCCGCCGCGTCTTGCTCTTTCGATTCTCACCGATATGCTTGCTCCCTACGTCGAGAGCGGACTGCTCACGGTATTCACCGAGGCGACCCTCAAGGAGTGCGACACGGTCGGCGACGAGATACGTGGAGTTGTCTATGAGATAGACGGCGAGGAGGTACGCCTTGAGGGCGAGTATTACCTTGACGGTACCGATATCGGCGACCTTATATGTATGAGCGGCACCGAATACCGCGTCGGCGCTGAAAGCAAGGCTGAAACGGGCGAGGATGACGCGCCCGAGGTAGGAAATTCCTCGGATATGCAGTCTTATATCTTTTCTGCCTGCATCGAAAACAGAAAAGAGGGAGATTATACCATCGAAAAGCCCGAGCTCTACGACACCTTCAAGGAGCTTGTGATGCCCTACGACGAGCACAAGCTGTATTCAATGTACGGACCGAATTCCTCGACGGGTAAGGCTAAGAGATTCGGTATGTTCCTCGGCGAGTACAACGAAAACGGTCTTGAGCTTTTCCCTCTGTTCAAGTACAGAAGGATAGTATGCGCGGATTATTTCAAGGACGGAAGCCAGCCCTATGACGTTACGCTGAGAAACTGGCCGCAGAACGACTTTTTCCACGGCAATCTCTTTGATTGCCCCGAGGCGGAGCACAACCGCTATCTTGCAAGGCAGTACACCCTCGGCTTTGTATATTGGCTTCAGACCGAGGCACCAAGATACGACGGCGGCAAGGGTTATCCCTATTTCCGTCTGGCAACCGAGTATCTCGGAACAGACGACGGTATTTCAATGGCTCCCTACGTCAGAGAGTCGCGTCGCATCAAGGCTAAATTCACGGTTATCGAAAACGACGTCTGCGACCCTGTGAGGAGCAGCTTCCCCGATAGCGTCGGTGTCGGAAGCTATCCTATTGACCTTCACATCACGAGCCAGACGCACAGCTTCTTCTACAAGCCCACGCACAGATTTACCATTCCTCTTGGCGCCATGATACCCGAGAGAATGAAAAATATTCTGCCCGCATGCAAGAACATCGGAACTACTCATCTCACCAACGGCTGCTACCGACTGCATCCTGTCGAGTGGAACGTCGGCGAGGTGTCGGGACTTCTCGCCTCCTTCGCCATCGACAATCAGGTAAGACCTGTTGACGTCTGGGAGAATAAGGAGCTTTTCGGGAAATTTACCGAGCTTCTTGACAGCTACGGTATTCAGAGATATTGGGACGAGAACAATCTCGAGGAGGGATACCGCCGCGGACAAGGGCTCAAGGTGTTCGCCTGATTTCAGTTGGTTTTGAGGTTTTGATATGCTGGCAATTAAAAACGCGAAAATTATACTTGAAAATGAAATAAGAGAGGGTATGGCACTCCTTTTCGACGAAAAAGTAAGAAAAATCGTCACCGAGGCTGATATACCCGAGGGCGCACAGATAATAGACGCCGAGGGGGGCTACGTTGCTCCCGGATTTATAGATATTCATATACACGGCTATCACGGCCGCGACGTGTGCGACGCCACACCGGAAAGCATAAGGGAGATAGCAGGCGGAATCGTCGAGAACGGCGTGACGGGCTTTCTGCCTACTACGATGACCGTCGATATGTCGGTTATACGCGGCGCGCTCGACGCCTGCCGCGAGGTCAGGGACAGCGGCGAATACTACGGCGCACGGATTCTCGGCGTGCACGCCGAGGGCCCCTTTATCTCGGCGTCGAAAAAGGGCGCGCAGGACGAGAAATACATATTGAAGCCGGACGCGGGCTTCGTCAGGGAAAACGCGGATATAGTCAGGATAATCACTCTCGCTCCCGAGTGTGACGAGGGCTTTTCTGAGATAAGGAAAATAGCGTCAGAGACCGACGTCGTGGTTTCTATGGGTCACACCTCGGCGGACTACGAAACCGCCCTTGAAAGCACGAAATACGGTGTCAGACACGCAACCCACCTGTTCAACGCGATGACTCCTATGACGCACAGAGAGCCCGGCGTTGTCGGCGCGGCTCTCAACTCGCAGGTAAGCTGCGAGCTCATAGTCGATACCTACCACGTCAACCCCGCGTTATACGAAATGGTGTATAGAATGAAGGGAAGAGGGCTTTGCTTTATCACAGACTGTCTGCCTGCGGGCGGACTCCCCGAGGGAGAATATACACTCGGTGGCGCGAGGATAATCTACAAGGACAATCTTTGCAGGCTGGAGGACGGAACGATAGCGGGAAGTATTCTGAAGCTCAACAAGGGTGTCTGGAACGTATATACCAACAGCACTATTCCTCTCTTTGAATGTGTGAATTGCGCATCTCTCAACCCCGCCACCGCTATTGGCGTTGCCGATAGGAAGGGCTCGATTGAAGTAGGGAAGGATGCTGATTTGGTTATCCTTGATAACGAATTTAACGTGTTGAAAACTATTATCGGAGGTGTAGTCAGATATGAAGCTTAAGATAGACGCGAGGCTTGATAAGGGCTTTGCCCCTATGGCTCTGGTGTGCAGGGAAATGAGGGAAAATACCGCAGAGGACGGTCAGGAGCTTGCCGTCGCGGTAGAGAGAAATCAGGGCTATACGTACGTTTACAGAACGAGAATTTTTAAGGACGGCGCGGGTCACGACGAGGAAAACTGCCGATTTGTTGACAGAATTGTCAAAACGCTGCTGTGGGTAGCGGGTGGATATAAAATTACCGTTGCGGGCAGCAGAGTCGTCGGTGAATATATCAAGAAAACCTTCTCTCACGGCGGAGCGAGAGATTTTGACGCTCGATTTATGGAGAGGGTGTACGAGAGGCCCTTCGAGGTTATCGTTACCGACCTTGAAAACGCGCCAGAGGAAAAAAGCTCGGCAGCTCCCGTTGGCAAGCATCTTGACGGATGCCGTATCGGCTTTGATGCGGGCGGCTCGGACAGAAAGGTGTCTGCGGTTGTGGACGGTGAGACGGTATATTCCGAGGAGGTCGTCTGGTTTCCCAAGCTCAATTCCGATCCCGAATATCACTACGAGGGAATCCTCAACGCTATGAAAACAGCCGCATCCCATATGCCGAGGGTTGACGCTATCGGCGTGTCGAGCGCGGGAGTATATATTGACAACAAGATTATGGTGGCATCTCTCTTTATCAAGGTGAGTGACGAGGACTTTGAGAAGAGAGTCAAGAATATGTATCTCGACGTTGCGAGGGAAATAGGAGAGAATATTCCTATCGAGGTCGCCAACGACGGTGACGTAACCGCGCTCGCGGGCGCTATGAGCCTTGAGGATAACGGTATTCTCGGTATCGCTATGGGCACGAGCGAGGCGGCGGGCTACGTCGATATGGACGGCAACATCACGGGCTGGCTCAACGAGCTTGCCTTCGCGCCCGTTGACTACAACGAAAGCGCCGCTGTCGACGATTGGTCGGGTGATTATGGCGTAGGCTCGAGATATTTCTCGCAGGACGCGGTTATTAAGCTCGCTCCCTTCGCAGGAATTGAGCTTGACGAGGCGGCATCTCCGGCAGAAAAGCTCAAGGTCGTTCAGGCTCTTATGAAGGAGGGCGACGAGAGAGCGGCGGCAATCTATGAGACTATCGGCGTGTATTTCGGATACTCGCTTGCTTACTACGCGGAGTTCTACGACATCAAGCAGGTTCTCATTATGGGCCGTGTAACGAGCGGCAAGGGCGGAGAAATCCTCTTGAATAAGGCAAGAGAGGTTATCGCCTGCGAGTTCCCCGAGCTCGATAAGAGAATAACGCTCAATATCCCCGACGAAAAGGCAAGGAGAGTAGGACAGAGCGTTGCGGCGGCAAGCCTGCCGAGGATTAAGTGATATGATTTATACTATAAAAAACGGTACTACTGAAATTAAGATAAGCTCGCTTGGCGCTGAGGTCAGAAGCGTTATCCATAACGGCAGAGAGCGCGCCTGGCAGAATGAAACGGGCGAGTGGGCAGGCTGCGCAATTCTTCTGTTTCCCTTCGCGGGCTTTAACCGACTTATCTACGACGGAGTGGATTTTGGAATAAGAAAGCACGGCTTCTTAAGAAATGAGGAATTTACACTCGTCGGGATGAACGAGGAGAGCATCGAGCTTTCGCTCAGCGCGAACGAGAGAACGAGGGCTGTCTACCCCTACGAGTTCACCTTTTTCGTGCGCTACACCTTGACCCCTCGCGGATATGAGGTGACTTACACAGTCAAAAACCCGAGCAACAGGGAGATTCCCTTCGCCGCGGGAGGACACGAGTCATTCGCTATTCGGGGCGAGGTGTGCGACTACTACGTGGAGTTTGAGAGGGAGGAGAAATTTGACCTTCTGGTTCATAACAGCCAGGGTATGCTGACGGGTGAGACTGTCAATCACGGCGAGGGCAGAATCCTTGCCCTTGAGAGAGAGTTCACCGACAACAGCGCTACGGTCATTCTCGGAAATATCAATTCAAGAAAAGCGACGCTCAGGGAAAAGGCGACGGACGAAAAGGTTGTCGAGATAACCTTCGAGGGCTTTTCAAATCTCCTTTTGTGGCATCCGCACGGCTCGAAAATGCTCTGCATCGAGCCCTGGCAGGCGCTACCGTCATACGCTGACGAGATAAAGGAATTCAAGACACGGGAGGGTGTCAGATGCCTTTGTGCGGGCGAAACGATAAGCTTTACAAGAGCTATCAGCTATTAATTTTGTAATATATAATTTTTATATATTAATTAACACGCGTTTGAGGACAACCGCTGGGGCAAATCTATTTTTATTGCCACCGGATATAGCGGCCAAAAGAACGCAAGAAGGAGAAAAATATGTCAACTGTAACACTTAAGCACGTCTACAAGATCTACGAAAACTCCGACAAGGGCGTAACCGTTCAGCGTCCCGCGGTGTCCGATTTCTGTATGGAAATTCAGGATAAGGAATTTATCATTTTCGTAGGACCCTCCGGATGCGGTAAGTCAACAACCCTTCGTATGATCGCAGGTCTTGAAGAAATTTCGGACGGCGAAATCTGGATTGATGACAAGCTCGTCAACAACGTAGCTCCCAAGGACAGAGATATCGCGATGGTATTCCAGAGCTACGCGCTTTATCCTCATATGACCGTATATGACAATATGGCGTTCGGTCTCAAGATGCGCAAGGTTGCCGACATCAAGAGAGATAAGGAGGGCAATCCCGTTCTCGATGAAGAGGGCAACGAAATTCCGATAATGAGAAAGTACACCAAGGCTGAAATCGACGAGAAGGTAATGGAGGCTGCAAGAATTCTTGCGATCGAAGAGTACCTCAAGAGAAAACCCAAGGCTCTTTCGGGCGGTCAGCGTCAGAGAGTTGCGCTTGGTAGAACAATAGTAAGAAACCCCAAGGTATTCCTTCTTGACGAGCCTCTCTCCAACCTTGATGCAAAGCTCAGAGGCACAATGAGAAGTGAGATCATCAAGCTTCACGATAAGCTTGGCGCAACCTTCATTTACGTAACACACGACCAGGTTGAGGCTATGACAATGGGTACCAGAATCGTAGTTATGAGAGACGGCTTTGTTCAGCAGATCGGTGCGCCCCAGGAGCTCTACGATTATCCTATCAATACCTTCGTTGCAGGCTTTATTGGAACACCTCAGATGAACTTCTTCGACGGTCACATCAAACCCGACGGTACAGTAACCTTTGCAAATAACCAGACAATCCACCTCTCTCCCGCAACAATGGAAATGTTCGATAAGGAAAAGATCGGCGAGGGTCTTGATGTTGTTATGGGCGTTCGTCCCGGCGATCTTAAGGTTGTAACCGAGGAGAGCGACATGACCGTTCGCGCAAAGGTTGAGGTTATCGAGGCTCTCGGTAACGAGACCATCATCTACGGTAACATGGACCTTAATGCAGAGGCAGGCATCGAGAAGAGCCCCACAAGCATTACCGCATCCGCAAAGCTTAAGAAGAATCCTCAGCGCCACAGCGAGATCCTTCTTGC
>JAFTST010000033.1 GCA_017467165.1 Clostridia bacterium
AATATTGGTTAGATGGCAACGGTGAAGAATTTAATAATTATCATTTCTACGTTACTTCCGATATTACGCTAACGCCTGTTTATACGGATACGATATATAACCAATATTGTGAGGGCTGGAATTACGACTCCTACGTTAGTATTGATGGCGGAGAAACGCATTATAGTACCGAATTTGAAGGTAAGGCAGGCGCTACGTTTGAATTGAGCACATCACCGATTCCCGATGGCGAATGTACCGTATTCCTTGGCTGGTATATGGAAACTTATGGTTCAAACGGACCCGAATACATTTTAATAAGCGACCAACAAGCGTTCACTTACACAATAACAGGCGAAGAAACCGGTTTCTTATATGCAGTATGGACAACGGGAGAAAATCCGTTCATTAAGAAATACGTTGATATCAGAGCAACGAATGGCTTTGTTTCTTACGCAGGCGGAGAGGCTTCGGAAAACTTTGACAATGCATATTCTGTTATTAGCTTATCAAGTATGGGAAGAGTTGCTTTCTTTGACGATCCCACTGATGAAACTATTTATACAAATTGGGATATAGCATACAGATATGAGCTTGAAGGCGAAATCCAACACGTAATTGCCCAATCGTATGAAGATGAATATGGTTATTATCCTGCCGAATATTGGATAAATGATCCAGAATATAGCTATCCGGACGGTGTAATTAACGTTACTGGAATTGAAGCTCTCGGTGAGGATTTTGAGTAAGGAATATAAATAGTTGATTAACTAATTGTATTCTCTACTCCAACTGCATAGCAATATAGGAATCCAAACAATATTTTATTAGGCGGTAAGTTCCGCTTGCCGCCTATTTATAATGGAGGAATAAATATAAGTTTGAATAAAAAACCTAATATATTGCTTAAGGAAATAAGGCAAATAGAAGAAAATTATTCAAAATATATTAAAGCGCTATGTAAAAGGTGAACCCATTTTGCAAAATGAACCCATCAGAATTTTGTTCCTTTTCCATCTGTTGTACAGAAAGGCAGCTCCTTCGAGCTGCCTTTTTCTTTCAGTATTTTTACCGTATTCGTCAGCACAAATCCATATTTTGAAAAAGCTCTTGCCATATTGGTTTAAGTGTGGTAAAATAGACTCAGGCGAAGGTCTTCTATTTCAACAGCCGCAAAGGGCGGCGGAACGGAGTTATATATGGCTATTGAAAAGGCTTACAAAATCAGAACAAAAGGGCAAAACCTCTTTCTTCGAGTTGTTAAGGGTCACTTTATGAAATCCAACGGTCATATGAATTATTACATTGACGTTACTATGCAGAAGTGCCGACTCTCAGAGGCTAACGCTGTCGCGGACGAGCTCGTATCACATTGCAACAGCACTATGATAGTTGACACCATTCTTTGCCTCGACGAGATGCAGGTTATCGCGACCTGTATGGCGGAAAAGCTTACCGCCT
Organism: Clostridia bacterium; assembly: GCA_017467165.1. Lineage (GTDB taxonomy): Bacteria > Bacillota > Clostridia > Oscillospirales > CAG-272 > UBA1740. The sequence continues at coordinate 1,441 of JAFTST010000033.1, forward strand.
CAGGTTTTATGAACCTCAACGCCAATCGGACAATCTACATTCTCACCCCCGAGAAAATTTCCGCGGGACGCTTCATTTTCCGCGACGAATCCATTCCTATGATTGCGGGCAAGAACGTGCTTATTCTTACCTCATCGGTTGCGACAGGCAGAACAACGAAGGTTGCTATGGATGCGGTAAAATATTACGGCGGAACGGTTTCGGGACTCGCATCTATCTATTCGGCGGTTAACGAGTGCAGAGGCGTTCCCGTTTATTCGGCATTCGATGCAAACGACCTCGACGGCTATTTCTGCGTTCCCGCGCACGAATGTCCGCTTTGCAAGGAAGGCAGAGACGTTGACGGCGTGGTTAACAGCTACGGCTTCTCCGGTAAAATGTAAAAATACGGCTTTATCAGGAGGACAGAATGACTGATGAAAGCAGACGCAAGGACAGGTTTTCGGTTTTTGTTACAATCTTTGGAATAGTAGTCTTTTCGATTTCTGTAATACTCTTGGCTTGTGTTTTATACGACAGATTTTTCAGCTTGAAGTTTCCGCTGTTAATAAATTTGTTAACCAATCCCACATTATACGCTCTGTTTTTCTTTATTGCTCTGATAGTATGCTTCGCACTCACCTCGGGAAAAAAGACGGTTCTTAAGGCTATAACAGTTGTAATCGTAATTATCGGAATACTGCCCCTGACGTTCGTGCTTTTGCTCGGCGGAGGGAAAAAGGTTTCTATGACAGATGATATAGAAAATTACGGGATATATGACAAATTGGTAGACGAGGATCTTAAGATTTTTCCCGCCGAAATAACAGAGGATATGACACCCATAAAATACTCCTATTACTACGATTGGACCTGGGATCACACATACGAAATTTATCTTGAGGTAAGGATGGGCGCCGATGCTTATGATAAGCTGAAGGCTGAGTATTCCGATTCTCTGTCAGACTTTCGTTATACAGATGGCTACGAGGAGTTTGTTATCAGCGACGATTTGGACGCAGAGCTAAAAGATGGGGATTATTACACATCAATCGGATCGGTGATTAAGATAATTTTTAACGATGCTGAAAATATCGTGATATTTGAATATTTGGACGGAAATGGCGAGCCGATGAAGCTTGAGGACTCGGCGTATATTGAGAGATTTAATATCGAATTAAGCCAATCCGACCGATAAAGACGTTTTGGAGGCTATATGTATATTTGGGTGGCGGTAGACGTAGACGAGCAGGTTATAGAGCTTCGCGAATATGCAGAGAGCTATGCTAAAGAACACGGCGTGTCATCCCCGACGCTTAGCCTGCCGTTTCACATTTCGCTGAAAATCTCCTTTGAAATCCCGAACGAGAAGAGGGTGGAGGTGACGCGCGATATACGCGACCTCTTTAAATCTCAGGAGCCTTTCACAATACCTGTCGGAGCAGTCGAGAAAAACGCTTCGATACTATGGTTAACCATAGGGGACAGCCCGGAGCTTGCCTCCATACACAAGAGGCTTGACGGGCTGATGCTTGAAAAATACGGTGTCGCGGAGCACGAATTTGACAAGGATTTTATCTTTCACGCCTCTATTCTGATATTGAACAGTGAGGAGCATCTTTGTCGCGCGAAGGACGCTGTTAAGAGTATCAATATACCGAGCGAGCTTGTGGCAAGGAAGGTAATTATCGGCTCATCAACGAGTGGAAAGGCAGGCAGCTTCAGCGTGGACGAGGAGATTGTGCTATAATAATGCTTTTCCCCTTGCTTTCATCTTGTGGCAAAAATTGACTAGCTCATTGCTCGAGTATGCTCTTGGGCTCGGTGAGCTACCCTATTCGAGGATCTTATTTAATAACACACGGGGTTGGGTCAATGGCTTTAAATTAAGCTATTGGCTCAGCCTCTTTTTTCTTTGTAACGGTTGCAGCTTGCTGTCGAAAAAGAGTATATAATGTAATGGTGCTTCACCAAATACTATAAAGAAGATAATTATATGAAGAATCAGAATCCGTTTATAAGAAGCACCAATCACTGCTGCAATGGCTGTCAGGGCGGCTGCAAGAACGACTGCGGCAAGAAGCAGAACTGCCGTGACGATAAGGATAAAAATCCGTGTGTATTTTGTCCGCCCTGTCGGCTCAAGATATACCGTTTTTTTAACACGCCCTCGGGGTTATAGCCTTTTATCGTCGGTGGCGGGGTTGTCGATAAGCTCTCCGTTTTCGGCAAATCGAGAGCCGTGGCAGGGGCAATCCCAGCTGTGCTCGGCGGGGTTAAACCTCAGGGCGCAGCCGAGGTGAGGGCATCGCGGTACGGTCGGGGTAATCAAGCCAAGCAGGGATTCGAGGGCGTTGATGGCGAGCTGTGGTCGGAGAATGGTGCGCGAGGGAGAAAATACCTCGGCGTATGGATTATCCCTATCTCTTACAAGGTCGGCGAGTATATTCGCCGCGACGAGTGAATTCGTTATTCCCCACTTGTTAAAGCCCGTGGCGACGAAGACGTCGGGCGTTCTTTTTGAATAGCGTCCTATATATGCCACGCCGTCAAGAGTCATACAGTCCTGCGCCGCCCATCTTCCGACTATGCGAGCGCCCTTATAATATTTCTCCGCTATATCCTCCAGCTCCTGCCAGCAGCCGCCCCTCTTTCCCGTGCGATGTCCCCCGCCGCCAAGCAGTAAAAGCTCGCCGCAGCCTCTCAGGGATAGCCCCGTGTCAGAGTCGTCAACGTACATCCCGTGTAGCGTTTTCGCGCCCTCGAGGGCTATAACGTAGGAGCGGTGCTGATAGAGCTTTAGGGGATACAGACCGTGCTTGTTGAGGATAGGAAAGTGCGTGGCAACAATCACCCTATTGAAGCTTATCTCGCCCTTATCGGTGACTGCCTTATTAGGCATAAGCTGTACTACCTTGGTGTGCTCGAAAATGGAGAGCCCCTCTGATAGTGAAAAAAGGAGCTTGAGCGGGTTAAACTGCGCCTGCTCACCGACGCGCACAGCTCCCGCCACAGAAAACGGAAGCTCGGGAGCATCAGAAGGCTCTGCATTGACACCCAGACGACCCAGCGCTGTCAGCTCCCTCTCGATTTTCCTTTTGTTCCCGAGGGTGTAGACGAAGGAGTCCCTCACCTCGTAGTCGCAGGGATAGACCTCGGCGAGCCTTCTGTATTCCTCACACGCCTTCCTCTGTGCTGAAAGATACAGGCGCGCCTTGTTTTCACCAAAGCGCCTTATCAGCTTATCGTATATCAGACCGTGGGCTATCGTTATTTTGGCGGTGGTGTTTTTGGTTATTCCGCTGAGGATTTCCTTTGCCTCGACGAGAATACAATTCACCCCAGCTTTCTTTAACTCATAGGCGCACAGTATTCCCGCGATACCGCCGCCGATTATCAGCACGTCTGCGCTTGTATTCCCCTCGAGCGAGGGGAAGCTTTTCCTCTCCGTATCCTTTTCCCATACCGATGTATTTTTATCTGTTCTCATTTCAAGCCTTTTTTCTGTTATCTTTCTCGGAGCAAGCTGGCATATACCCGGCAATTTCAGGGAAAGGAGTTTTTTTGATAACGAGGGGCGCTGTGACTTTCACAGCGCCCCTTATTTTTGGGTTATAAAATACCGCTACGGAAACTAATCTGCAAGCAGCGGAAAGACCCAGCGCACGAGATTTTTAATATTTTAATGGAAAAATCGCTTGATTTGGCGAGGCTTGTGTGCTATACTTATTCTATCACGGCAGGCTGACGGCTCTGATTAGCCGGTGGCTGTGTCGGACTTCGTTTGATAATTTAAACCCAAGGAGATAATTATGGAAAAAATCAGAATTCAGGACGACCTTTATACCTTCGTCAATCAGAAAGCGCTTGACGAGCTCGTTATTCCCGACGATAAGCCTGTCGCGGGCGGATTTTCCGAGCTTGCAGATGGCGTTGAAAAGACTATGATGGGCGAATTTGAAGCTATGACCGAGGGGGGCGAGTTCCCCGACGAGTATCTTGAGAGAGCCTGCGCGCTCTATGCGATAGCCAAGGATGCCGAGAGAAAGGCGGCGCACGGAGTTGCTCCCGCGCTGAAAAACCTCGCCGTGCTTGAGGATATCAAGACTCTTGGAGATTTCAGCCGTCTTTATAAGACGCTCTCTCGCCGCAGTATTCCCACGCCTCTTAATATCGGCGTCGAAACCGATATGAAGAACACGAAGCGCCACCTCGTATACATACAGGGCGCGGGCGTTATCCTTCCCGACGCCTCCTACTACAAGCCCGAGATGGCACCCCAGAAGGAGCAGATACTCGGTATCTGGGCAGGCGTTGCGGGAATGGTTATGGCGAAGACCGACCTTGCCCCCGAGGTACAGCAGCAGTATATTCAGGATGCTCTTGCCTTTGACGCGATTATCGGCGGACTCGCCAAGACGAGCGAGGAGTGGTCAAGATACGTAGAGATGTACAACCCTATGAGCACGGAGGAGGTTGCCGCACAGCTTGGCGGAGTTGAGCTTGGAGTAATTCTTGCCGACCTTTTCGGAAGAGTGCCCGAGACCGTGGTTGTCACCGAGCCGAGATACTTTGAGGGCTTCTCTACCCTCTTTTCCTCCGAGACCCTTGAATTATATAAGCACTGGGCATACGTCACCGGTCTTCTCAAGGCCTGCTCCTATCTTTCCGAGGAGCTTCGTGATATGGGCGGCGCGTATATGCGCGCTCTGACAGGCGTAGCGAAGATGTCGTCTGTCGAAAAATTCGCGTATCAGCTCGCATCGGGCGTATATTCCGAGCCTGTTGGAATCTACTACGGCGAGAAGTACTTCGGCAAGGAAGCGAAGAAGGACATCACCGAGATAGTATATCAGATTATAGACACCTACAAGGAGCGCATCAAGACCAACGAGATTCTCGGCGAGGCTACCAAGGAAAAGGCTATCCTCAAGCTGTCGAAGATGGGCGTCAAGATGGGCTATCCCGACAAGGTAAGACCTCTCTATGAGAAGCTGGTATTTAACAGAGAGGACTCGCTCCTCGACGTTATGCTAACTATCAACGCGATAAGAGAAGAGGATATGCTCTCCAAGCTCGACAAGCCCACCGAGCCCGAGAACTGGGCGATGCCCGGACATATGGTTAACGCCTGCTACGACCCCTTCGTCAACGACATAACCTTCCCTGCGGCAATTCTGCAGGCTCCCTTCTACTCCTTGAAGCAGACAAGAAGCGAAAACCTCGGTGGTATCGGCGCGGTTATAGGTCACGAAATTTCACACGCCTTCGACTCTAACGGCGCGAAGTGCGACGAAAACGGCAATATTAATAACTGGTGGACCGAGGAGGATTTTGCAAGATTTGACACCAAGGTTCAGGCAATGATAGAGCAGTTTGACGGCATTGAGCTGCCATGGGGCAAGGTTAACGGCGCGTTCATCGTCAGCGAAAATATGGCTGATAACGGCGGTATGGCGGTGACGCTCGACATTATGTCAAAAACCGAGGGCGCAAGCTACGAGGAGTATTTCACAAACTGGGCAAGAGTATGGTGCCAGAAGGCAAGACCCGAGTATAGCACTATGCTCCTCTCGGTTGACGTGCACGGCCCCTGTGTTCTGCGCGCTAATATTCCTCCGAGAAACTTCAGGGAGTGGTACACCGCCTTCGGCGTTACCGAGGAGGACGGTATGTACATCTCTCCCAATAAGCGTATAGTTATCTGGTAATTAAAAAACGGACAATATTAATAAGCATTGGAGAAAGCTATGAAAAGGCTGATTGCACTATTAGTTATAATATGTATGCTCCTTTCCTTCGTCGGCTGTCAAGTCGCATCGCCGAATAACCCCGACACAGGTGATGACACCACGCTCGGCGGCGAAAATGGCGTCGAAAACAACGGTGACGGCGGCGATTCAGGTGAGACAGGTGGCGGCTCGGGCGATAATTCGGGCGACAGCTCACACACATACAACGACTTCACCGCGGACGAAAAGACCTATATAAGCGACACGGTGGGCTTCCTTATCCCCTTCATTCCCTGTGACGAGTACTACGTTGAGGAGTACAGCTACGAGGAGGAGTACTATGCTGAGCTTGGCTTTAACTTCTGCGCCTTTGGCAGCACTCCTGCGGAGTTTGAAAAGTATCTTGAGCTTTTCGACCAATATAACTTTGACTACACCAAGAAGGCCGAGGACGGCAACACCTGGTATTTTTATTCCTCGGGTGAAATTTTAATTGACCTCACGCACTACTACTATGAGGGCAAGTACGTTATGGACCTGTACGCCTACTTCATTCCATTGGATGAAGGCAGCGATTCGGGCAACACGGGCGGCTCGGGTGACGGCGGTAATACAGGTGAGGGCGCTCTAGCTGACGAGTGGCGCGAGCAGTATGATACAATCACCGTAGAGGACGCCTTCGCCATCTGCGATGCTTCGGGAAGCACCAAAAGCGAAAGATACTACCTTATCGCTACGGTCATTTCGGTCGAGGACGACTACTACGGAAAGATGATGATAGAGGACTCGACGGGCGAGCTTCTGGTATATGGCTCCTACGGGGCTGACGGAGAGCAGAGATACGGCGATCTTACTGACGCAGTACCCAAGGAGGGCGACGTAGTTCTTTTCTATGGAAACTTTATGATGTACAATGGCACTCGCGAGATGTACAGCGGCTGGATAATCGACTTCTACACTCCGGGAGAGAGCGGCTCCGGCAACACCGGCAGCGGCGATTCCGGCAACACGGGTGGCGGCTCGGGTGATAATTCGGGCGACGGCTCACACGCATACAACGACTTCACCGCGGACGAAAAGACCTATATAAGTGACACGGTGGGCTTTCTTATCCCCTTCATTCCCTGTGACGAGTACTACGTTGAGGAGTACAGCTACGAGGAGTATGGCTATGCGGAGTGGGGCTTCAACTACTACACCTTTGGCAGCACTCCTGCGGAGTTTGAAAAGTATCTTGAGCTTTTCGACCAATACACCTTTGACTACACCGAGAAGGACGAGGACGGCGACACCTGGTATTATTATTTCTCGGGTGAAGTTTTAATTGACCTCACGCATTACTACTATGAGGGCGAGTACGTTATGGACCTGTACGCCTATTTTGTTTCCGAAGACGAGAGCGGCTCGGGCAACACCGGCAGCGGCGATTCGGGCAACACGGGTAGCGGCTCGGGCGATAGCGCGGATATTATAACCAACCTCGGCGCAGGACTTCCCACGGGTACAAACGGAGTATTCAATATTGACTTCACTAAGGGTGAGTACGTCAAGGACGTTACCGACCAGGGCTACTATCTTGACGGCTGTCCAACTATGGGCTCTCCTGCGGTGCTGGTTATTCCCGTCGAATTCTCTGACTCCCTCGCGACAAGCAAGGGCTATACAGTCGACGCTCTGAAGAATGCTTTTGAAAAGGACGGAGTCAACGACTACTATTCGGTATATGACTACTACTACATATCAAGCTACGGTCAGCTCACTCTCGATATAGAGGTTCTTGACTTCTGGTTCAAGCCTGAGTATGACAGCGACTACTACTACAACGCAAGATACGACTACTACGGCGAACAAATCGAGATAGGCGACCAGCTCGTGCTCGACGAGGCTCTATCTTATCTCGAGGGTATAATGGACCTCTCCAGATTTGACTCGGATAACAACGGATATATAGACGCTGTAGTTCTTGTCAACACTCTGGACATTGGAGATGAGAACTTCTACTGGGCGTACCGCTACTGGAACGTCTATACCGAGGACGGAGAAAACTACTACGAATATGACGCCGTGAGCGCCAACGACTACATATGGGCATCCTATCAGTTCCTTCTCGAGAGCTATGACGAAGAGGGCAACTCGGTATACAACCCGGATACTATGAACACCTATACATTCATACATGAGTTTGCTCACGTGCTCGGCGCAGACGACTACTATGACACCGAGTACGAAACCGAGCCTATGGCAGGTTGTGATATAATGGACTCTCTGCTCGGCGACCACAACGCCTTCACCAAGTTCAATCTCGGCTGGATAACCTCGTCGAGACTGGTTGTAGCGGACGAAAGCGTCACCCTCTCGCTCGAGGACTTCTCGAAGAGTGGCGATACTATTATTCTGGCGTGCAACTGGGACGAGAGGCTCGGAGCTTATCAGGAGTACTACGTTCTGGCGTATTACAGAAACGTGGGGCTGAATGACAATGAGCTGGGCTACTTCTCGCGCGACGGCGTGGTGGTATACCACGTCAACGCCTCGCTCTACTCCGAGGAAGTTGAAGGCGAGATATACTACGATATATATAACAACAACACCTCGCCGACAACCGACTACGGCACGGAGGACAACCTTATAGAGTACGTCAAGTCCAGCCTCGACACCTACACCTACGCGGAGGGCGACACTCTCCCCGAGGTCACAGATGATGAGGGTAACAGGCTCGGATATACCTTCGTCGTTGATTCTCTCACAGAGGACTGCGCGACGATAACCTTCAGCGTCATTCCCTGAGGCGCTTATTTTTGAGACAAGCGAATAACAGCAGAATGAAAATCGAAAGAACCGCTGCTACGTCGCACAGGTTCTCTCAAATAAGAACTAAAAAACAAAGAGGTACTGTGCTTTCACAATACCTCTTTTTCTTATTCGGTTATAGCTTAATTCAAAGAATCAGGTCTGAAATTTAAATTCTTCTTTTTCTGAAAACGAACCAGAACAGCGCGAATCCACCGCCGCCGACTCCGACAACAGCGCCGACAACGATTGCTACGAGAGCTCCCGTGCCGAGTCCGTCGCTATCCCCGTCATCATCCGGCTTAGGCTCGGGTGTGGGCTCAAGATAGTCGCCGTACTCTCCGCCGCAGGTAGCGCAGACAGCGCGCTTATCCTCTGTTGCCTCGCCGCCGCTGCAGTCTTCGGTCTCCGTATGAGTCGCGTCGTTGCCACAGACTCTCTTATGGGTTCCGTCGCCATTGGATTTCCACTCGCCGAAGGAGTGTCCGAGAGCGGTGTTCTCGACCTCTACCGTATCGGTAGTGCCGCATCCGAGCTCACAGGTAGCCGTTTTAATCACGTTTTCGGTGCAGGTGGGCTCTGTCTCGGTATAATTCTCAAAGACGTGGGGGATTGCAGGAATCACACCCCAGGTATCGAGGTTGTAGATACGAACCGTTCCATTCTCGTCCTCATAGCACAGACCGCAGTCGCAGACGTAATATGCCTCCTTGCCCGTCTCGGTGCAGGTAGGCTCCTTGGGCTCGACAGCCTCGGGCGCGCAGACGTGCTTGTAGATGGTGAAGGTATCAAACAACTGCTTCTGGTCGTCCATATCAAGGAAATAGGACTCAAGGGTGATGGATTCGTGGGTCACCTTGAAGCTTACCACGCTCTTTCTGTACTCGGAGTTCTCGCAGGCAACGTAATCCGCGCCCTCATATCTATCCTCGCAGAACTTACTTCCCGTGGAGGAGGAGGCGCACACATGAATAGTGCCCTTGGGGTCGGTAACGCTATTTTCGGTAACAACGTCCGAGCTTACAACCGTTCCGTCCATCATCTTGCTTCGCGCGTAGATATGGTCGTGTCCGGAGAGAACCACGTCAATGCCAAGCTCGGTGAAGATGGGCGCCATAATCGCTCTGTACTTCTTGATTTCTCCCTCGTAGTACTTATAATCGGGGGAGGAATGGTCGCCCGTGGAGAAGAGCGAGGTATGTAAAATGACTATTGTCCATCTTGCATCGGGATGCGCCGCCATAACCTCTTGCATAAACTGCTTATGCTCGTTGGTGCCGTTATTCATCTCGAGGGCGGATGCGTCGGACATATTCAGATTCATAAAGAGAGTGTTGTTGTAGGTGAACCAATAGTCAGCGCTCGTAGAGCTGACACCGTACTTGTCGCTGAGATTGGGCACGTAGAAGTGATCCGAGTAGGATGCGAGGAATTGCTGGTTGCCGTCAGGGCTGTCGTGGTTGGGACCGACGGTGGGAGCGAAGGCTATGCTCGCCATCTCATCTACGAGGAAGTGAGAATATTCCTTCTCGTTATTCGCAATATTAATCTGGTCTCCCGAGGAAATAACGAGGTGCGTGTCAAACCACTTTCCTATCTTGGTCAGGGTGTCAGACCACTGCTGACCCTCATATTCGGTATCAAGCTGAGGGTCGCCTGCGAAAACAAATTCAAAGTCGCCCTGTCCGCCTGTGCTGAAATAGTATATATCGCTCATCTTGCCGTCAACAACGAAGGTGTACGCGTACTCGGTGCTCGCCTCAAGATCTGTGAGGGTAGCCTTCTTGGCGAAGTACTCCTCCTTGTTGATAGCGGGAGCAGAAGTAACGGTATAGGTAGCATACTCCGTCGGGAACACTCCGTCAACGACGTCAGCCGCCTTGGCAAGTCTTACCTCGCCTGCGGTCTCGGTGTTGGAGAACCAGCTGAGTCCTCTCTCGAGCTCGTGCGAGCCAACGCCAAGGACTACCTGCTCTGCCACGATGACAACCGGCTCAACGTAGGAGAGGGTCATCTTCTCAATACCGAAGTATATATCGGCGGTGCCGGACGATCCGGCGTCGTGCACCTCAATCGCGAGCTGGTTTGTTCCGTTCTTGAGAGCGCTGGCGAATTTCGCTCCGGACATAACGACGTCGTGCTCCTGTCCGGTTCCAGAGCTGTAGTACATATTCGTGCCCGTGGGCTGCGAGGTACGGCAGTCGTATACTAAAACTCCATTTATGTACATCGCGAAGGAATCATCAACGTACGCTAACAACGAAAGTGTATTGTAAAGAGATGCGTCCTCTACCTCAAAGGTGGTTCTGAAGAAGAAGGTGGGTATAACGGTGCTTCCGTCAGACTCGTACAAATTAAGCAGATAAAGAGGAGTTTTTCCACTTATCGCAGAAGGAGTCTTCTTGCCCTCACGCGAGCCGAAGGAGCCCACTCCTGACTTCCAGGAGCTGTCATCAAAGTCGGAAAGAGTCCACGCGGTCAGGGATGAAAGACCCGCCGCAGGGTCTGTACCGTTGTCAAGATACTTGTATTTCGTTCTTTTGTTAGCAATCTCAAGCGGCTCGGTCGCCGTAGCCTGAGAGCCGGTCTCTGTGTCGCCGGTGCCGTCGGTTGCGAGCGCCATAACGCAGAACATAGCGATAAGCAGCGTCAGCATAAGCAGAAGCGCTAAAGACCTGGTGATTCCTTTTCTCATTTTCGTTCTCCATTTCAATAGGTTGTTTCGCAATTATTTTGCTTAAGTGTATTCTACCAAAATATCCGAGTCTTGTCAATGAGTCCCGCGCTTTCTTATTAAAAGCATATAAAAATACCGCGCGAAAATAATGCTAAAAGCACAAAAAACGTTTGACTTTTCTGCCCGAGCGCCACCTTTTCTTCGTTGACCCGGTGGCACTTCGCCTCTTTCGCTTTTGGCGCTAATTTTTTCTCATCTGGCGAAGGAAAAAGAGCACCGCAAGGGCAGTAGCCAAGGCGGCGTAGCCCAAAACCCAACACAGATGCGGCAGTGCGACCGAGAGCTCACCCGCGAGGGCGGCTCGCTCCATCTCAACCGCGTGCACGAACGGAAGGGCGTGAGCGACGCTCCTGAAGGCGCCGCCAACGAGCTCGAGGTCAAACCACACGCCCGAGAGCCAGGCGGTGAGGTTGGTGAGCAGAGCGCCGCAGATTCCCCCGACCTGCTTGTCTGTGAGAATACTGCCGAAAAGCAGACCGAGAGCTATAAACAAGAGAGCTATCGGGATTAAGAAAAGGATGGCGAGAAATATACCGAGGCTGAAATCAAGCCCGAGAACCAGCGCCGCAAGATAACAGACTATGCACTGAGCCACAGAAAAAGGCAGAATGGGCAGAGTGTACCCAAGGATAAAGTCAAGGGGCGTGAGGGGGGTCGTGTAGAGCCTTTCCAAAAGCGCGCTGCCTCTGTCCTTGGCTATCAGCGAGGCGGAAAACAGCGTCATAAAGGACAGCCCGAATACCGTTATACCCGGGGTAAGCTTCTGTATTTCAAATAGCGGCACGGGTATATTCGCCTGTATGGCGGTAAGAAGCAGAAGAAGCACCAAAGGAAAACCAAGACCGAAAAGAATTGTCAGGGGGTCGCGGATTATTTCCTTCGTATTTCTCTTAGCCAGAGCTAACATTTTCATTCCGACACCCCCTTGACTATGCGTATAAAGGCTTCCTCAAAGCTGTCCGTGCCCGCGATCTCTTTGATTTTCTCTGCGGTATCCAGAACAAGAAGCCTGCCGTCCCTCATAATAGCTATTCTGTCAGAGAGCGCCTCCGCCTCCTCCATATAGTGAGTGGTCAGGACTATCGTTACCCTGCCCTTCAGCGAGCGGATAATATCCCACAGCTCGCTCCTGGCGATGACGTCAAGCCCGAGGGTTGGCTCGTCGAGAAATAGTATTTTCGGCTCGCTTATCAGCGCCATAGCTATGCTGAGCCTTCTCTGCCAGCCGCCCGACAGCTTCCCCGCTCTTCTGTCAATAACCTCGATAAGCCCCATAAGCGCGACAAGCTCCTCGATTTTCTCGCTACGCAGAGCTCCGCGAAAGCCGTGGACACCCGCTATCAGCTCGAGGTTCTCCCTGACGGTGAGTCCGGGAGCAACGGCAGTTTCCTGTGGTGAGTGGGCTATCATAGCCTTGACCTCTCCTGTGTCCGCTCGTATGCTCTTTCCAAAAAGCAAGGCATCTCCCTCGGTGGGAGAGCTGAGACAGCATAGCATTTTAATAGTAGTGGTCTTTCCCGCGCCGTTGACTCCCAAAAGAGAAAGCAGCTCGCCCTCGGCTACCGATAGTGAAAGACCGTCGACGGCGAGTATATCGCCGTATCTTTTCGTAAGTCCTTTAATAGTGATAGCGTCCATCAGTCATCCTCCGCAGTGTGCCTCAGCCTGACTCCCTGATACAGGTCGCTGATAATTCTTGACACCAGCTCCTCATCAAGCGAAAGGAAGGACGTGGCAATCATCGCGCCTATACCGTGGACACAGGTCCACATTTCTAAGTGCATAAGCCTCGCCGTCTGTATATCGACGCCGTTCATTTTCCCGATAAGCTCCGCCGAGGCTTCAAAATCGGGCGATGCTGAAATATCCTCTCCCGTCCTGTCGCGCATAAAAAGCAGCTTGAAAAGCTCTCTTTCCTCCCTGGCGAAGCGGATATAAGCCATACCGTACGCCTTGTATTTCGGGTATCTTCCGCTCCCGTCCTCTCTCTCAAGAAAGCCGAGATATAAGCCGTATGCTGCGGCAATAGTAGCCTCCTTCAGCTCGCTCATGCTCGAAAAATTGGAAAAGACGGGCTGTGTCGAGCAATTTAATGCCGTGGCAATCGCCCTTGCATTTATAGCTCCCTCTCCGCCCTCTCTGACAAGCGAGAGCGCTGTTGAAACTATATCCTCTCTTGTGATTTTAACCTTTGGCGGCATATTGTCCTCCTTTAGATAACACTTGTTATATATCGTATGTTATTTTATCACACAGAGGGCTGCTTGTCAAGAGGCTGAGTATATTTTTCTGTCGAGAAGGCGCACCTCTGTGAATTTCTGCGTTTTCCGTGGAATTATTGACAAGCGGAAAAATATATAGTATATTTAGCTTAGAAAACTATCGCGTGAGGAGAAAATATATGATTTACTACAACAAGCAAGAAACCGAGGGTGAGGGCGCGATATTCGTCAAGGATATCGGCTGGTTTTCGCACGAGGAGATGGGAATTATTCCCGAGGCAGAGAAAAACTGCCTCGACTACTACCTCACCTACAAGCTGGATGACTATTATACCGACGAGGTGTACCAGCAAGAGGAAAAGACTCCAACCTCAGTCGACTGTCTGATTGACGGCGGCAAGCACATAGGCTTTTGTTTCCACGGTATCAGTATGCTTTTCGACGAGCCGAAGGAGCCTTATGACCGCACGAACTACACACGAAGGAGCAAGCTGGGCTCGTCCTATAAGCACGAGAACGGAAAAATGGTTATACCCCAGGTTGAGCTTTTCTTCAGCCTGTCATATATCGACAGATACTTAAAGGAGCACAAGGTTATAGACTACTACCTCTTCCACGGATACCCCACCATCGAGGAGCTGATTATTCCCGAGGGTGTCGAGGTGATTCGCGAAAAGGCGTTTTCAAGCTGCAAGAACCTGAGGAAAATTGTAATTCCGCGCTCGGTGAAAACGATTGAGGAGGAGGCATTCAGCTTCTGCCCGAGTCTTGACGAGGTATATATCCTTGGCGCGGCAGAGGTAGCTCCGCTCGCTTTCAAGAGGTGCGACCACCTCACAGTATCCTTTGGCCCCGAGACGAAAATCAACTACTATTCCTTCTACATATACGAAAGATACGGAAAAATCGGCGGAAGTGCTTATTGGACGAACTACGGCTTTGACCACTACGCCGTGGACAAGGTGCTCTTTGACGGTACGAGGGAGCAGTATATTGAATATCTTGACGGCAACCCCGAGCTGAAGGAGTATCTTGAATGCAAGGAAGCAAGATTTTACTCGGAGAGCGAAAAGGACGGCTGCTGGCGCTTCGTCGACGGGATACCAACCGAGTGGTAAGCTATAAATATACAATTATTTAACGGCTGGTATTTCTTATTTCTTTTCCTGTCCTTCGGAGGATTTGCAGGACTGTATTTTCTGCTCAGAGGCAGAAGCGAGCGGACGGTCAAGGCGCTTTTTATAAGAATGCGCGGCGAAGCACGACAAGAGGCAGAAATCGATTAAGGACTCCGGAAGGTCCCTCCGCTTTATACAACCCGGGCTTTGACAGAAGTGAAGTAAATTCGTGAATTGCAGGTGGTTTCCTGCAAAAAATATATCTGTAACTCAAACACAGATATGAGGATTAATTGATGAAAATTTTGAAATTAATAGGAAAAATTCTTTTGTCAGCCGTAGCTTGCGTGCTTGTTCTGGCGGTTCTGACCATAGGTGGACTCAACGTCGCTAAGTACGGGATATACAAGGAATTCTATTCGATAAGGACGAATATATGCAAGAACCCGGGACTGTCCGACGGCTTCGTATGTCAGGGAATTGCCGCGGATGAGGAAAACGAGATATTTCTCGTTTCGGGATATATGAAGGACAAAAGCGCGTCCAGGATATATATAACCAACGAGCAAAACGACTCCTATCACGTGAGTCTTGTCAAGGGAGGCGAGGCTTTCACAGGACACGCGGGCGGAATTGCCGTCACACGGGGTACCGTATATCTCGCAAGCGGAAAAAGAATTTATTCCCTTCCCCTCTCTGTGCTGCTCGAGGCTGAGGCTGGCGAGGTGATCGAGATAGGCGAGGGCGTCAGGGTTAATAACTCCGCCTCCTTCGTTTTCACAGACGAGGAATATCTCTACGTTGGAGAATTTCATGACGGCGGCGCTTATCAGACCAGCCACACTTATATGACGCCGAGCGGAGAAAACAACGCGATAATATCGAGATACAAGCTGGGCAAGCTTGACGCGCCCGACAGAATATATTCAATTCCCGACAAGGTACAGGGAGTGGCATTCACCCCCGACGGCAAGATAGTGTTCTCCACCTCGTACGGAATTACCGACAGCGTATATTATGTCTATGACGCATCGGAGATTATTCCCACCGAGCACACCCTTGACGGAGCTCCCGTATACTTCCTTGGAGAATGTATAAAGAAAATCAAGGGCCCCGCCATGAGCGAGGACCTTGACTGGTATGAAGGACGGGTTATTTCTCTGTCAGAGAGTGCGTCTGATAAGTATATATTCGGTAAACTTTTCTTTGCAAATAAGATATACAGTCTTGACTATAACGGCTAATTATTTTTCACACGGGTGGGCATCAACCCCTCAGTTGAGAAAATAAATTCCGAGGTTGAGATAACCTGCGAAAAGCACCCACGCGGCGTAGGGTATCTGAAGGTAAGCCGCAACGGGAAGAACCTTAAAGTAGCTGACTATGGTCTTGATTATCAGATACAAAAGAATAGCAAGGCAGACGAACGCCGCAAGCGGCGAGCGAAGATTGAAGAATATTATACTCCAGGCGAAGTTGAAGACGAGGCTGATGGCAAAGCTTTTCAGTCCTGCCCTTGCATCCGGCTCGGACAGATATCGGTTGACATAGACTACGCCCGCGCTGACGCCCATAAGAATATAAAGCACGCTCCAGACGATAGGAAAAAGAATTGCGGGCGGCGAGAGCGGCGGAGTGTTCAGGGTTTCGTAGATATTCATACTCTCCCGAGTCAGAATGGCGGCTAGCGCTCCGACACCGAGCGATATCGCGACGCCTATGCCAACGGGCAATAGATAGGGCTTTAATTTATTCCACATATTTCCTCCTGTATTTTCTTTCGATATTATTATAGTACCCTCTGTGATAAATTATGACAGTCGGGGATAAATATGAAAAAACGTGAGAAAATACAAACGGAGGTGATAAAAAATGATAGAAAAGGATACTATACGCCTGCTACGCGAATGTGACGCGGGATTAAAGATGGGCGTTCAGTCGATAGACGACGTTGTCAACAGGGTGAAGTCGCACAAGCTCAGAGGAGCCCTTCTCTGCTGTAAGGACGAGCACAACCGTATGAAGCGCGAGATTAACCGTCTGCTCGACAGATACCACGACAACGGCAAAAACCCGGGTATGCTTGTAAAAAATATGTCGAAAATGAAGACCACGATGCGCCTCGCTATGAACGACTCGGACAGCACGGTTGCTTCGCTTATGACAGACGGCTGTAATATGGGAATCAAGTCGCTCTCAAGATACCTTAACGAGTTTAAGGCGGCAGAGGAGCAGGCGAAGGATATAACCAAAAAGCTCATAGCGACGGAGGAGCAGCTGGCGAAGGATATGAGAGGCTTTCTTTGATAGGCTTCTCGCTTAGGTATAGTTATTATAAAGACAGAGGCAAAATTAAAGTGCCTCTGTTTTGTTTTTTTGGGGTTGTAATTTTCTTTTTTATATATTATAATCTTGTTAGGAAAATCAAAATTAAAAAGGAGCGCTATATGTACAGGTATGAAATGCACATTCATTCCGAACCCTGCTCGGGCGGAGGAAGCGATATTATAAAGGAAATCGACGCCCTGAGAGAGCGCGGATACGCGGGTATGGTGATAACCAACCACTTTTATTTCGGAGATACGAGAATTGACCGCTCGCTCCCCTGGAACGAATTTGTCGATGCGTACAGGCAGGACTATGAAAGAGGAAAAAAATATGCCGATGAGCTTGACTTCGATGTTCTTTTCGGCATCGAGGAGCACGTTGGCGACGGCCTTGAGGTATTGGTGTACGGAGTTACACCTGATTTTCTCGAGAAAAATACAATTCTTATGGAAAGTCGCGTTGAGGATTATATAAGGCTCGTGCACGAGGCGGGGGGGATGCTCTTTCAGTCGCACCCCTATCGCGACAGATACTATATCAGAAAGCCCGGCCCTCTTCCCTGCCTTGAGGAGCTCGACGGCATCGAGGTATACAACGCGGCTAATCACCCCGAGGAAAACGAGCTTGCAAGAGAGCTTGCAGAAAGTCTTGGACTCAAGTGTGTAGCCGGCTCGGACGCGCACAGCCTGTCGTCCTGCGGAAAGGCAGGCATCGACTCTCCCGAGAGACTCCGCACAGGCGAAGACCTGGTGCGTATCCTGAAAAGCGGAAATTACAAGCTCTACAAGGGAGAATAACTTTTAGCTGAATAAAAATGGCTGAGCCAATCGCTTAACTGTAAGCTTTTGACTCAGCCTTTCGTTTTTCCCCTGTCACGGCGGGATTATCGACGTTTTTTCTCTTCGTAAGCTTATCACAGCTCGGGTTCGAAGCAGGGCATAAGCTCAAGCTTAAAGAGATTTTTCTTATGAAGATAGTCAATTCTCTTTTTCTTTTCCTTATCCTCAATCTCGCCCGTGCGGATATACCTGTCAAGCTCCGCGTAGGTAAAGCCGAGATTGTCCTCGTCGGTCTTTCCGCACAGGCCGTCGGCAGGAACCTTTTCTATAAGCTCGCGGGGCAGGTCGAGTGTTCTTCCTATCTGTATAACCTCGTTGACAGTCAGGCGGGACAGCGGACTGAAATCTCCGACCGAGTCGCCGTAGCGAGTGGAATATCCAACCCAATCCTCGCTGAGATTGCAGGTATTAGCCACCCTGCCGTTACAGCACTGTGACACGGCGTAGAGCGCCGCCATTCTTATTCTCGGGGGCATATTGATGCGGCTCTGCTCCGAGAGCTCCATCGGTATAGCGCTTTTCAATCCCTCGACCGCATCGTGTATATTGACGACGTAGTGCCTGATTCCGAGATGCTCTACAAGCCTGTATGACGAGTCGATATCCGCCTGCTCGCCGTTTGGCATCAGGACTCCGATTACCCTGTCGCGCCCAAGCGCCTCCACGCACAGAGCGGCAACTATGGAGCTATCCTTTCCGCCCGATATACCGAGCACGGCGTTACAGCCCTCGCCGTTTTCTCTGAAAAATGCGCGTATCCACTCAACGCAGTCGTCTTTAACCTTAACTCTATCAAACATATTTCTCTCCCCTGATAATCAATTAGTTTTCATAGGGCTTCCCTGTCGGAAGCGTGTGGCATCTGTACGAGAGCTTTTTCCGCGTCGAGCCGCCTGTCACACAGAAATGATAGGCTCTCCTGATATGCCCCTCTGAAACAAGTATACTATATTTTTCTCTAATTGACAAGTGTGATATTTTTTGGTACTGGAATCAGCTCCGAGCTTTTTTATCGGATAGACAAGACGCGGCGAGGGTGCTATAAGCATTTGACAGACAGGTTTTGGTTATTTTATACAAAAATGGAAAATGTTTTTAGTAACAAGTCGTAGAAAAAATAAAAAAACTCTTGACTTATATTATATATTTGATATAATACATACGGATAATACATTGGCACACCCACGGCGAGACACAACTCACAGGCTGGTGTGCTTTTTTATGCCCAAAGAAAAATATTAAAGAAAGGTATTGACAATAATGGCAAAACACGCTCCCGCGCTTGACGAGAACGGAAAGCGCAAATTCAGTATTCGCGACAGTGTTGCTTATGCTGCGGGCGATCTCGGATGTAACATGAGCTTCGCTCTCAAAGGTACGATGGCGCTTTTCTGGACTCAGGTTATGGGTCTTGGTCTTTGGTACTCCCTGCTGCTCGTTATCGTGCAGGTTTGGGACGCTATCAACGATCCGCTTATCGGAACGATAATCGACGCCGACAAGCACAAGTATAAGAGGAATAAGTTCCTCGCGTACATATGGTTTGGCTCTATAGGTCTTATCATAGGAGGCGCTATGTGCTTCCTTCCCTTCCCCAAGGCTCCCGTATGGGCTAAGATAATTATCTTTATCGCAGGCTACGTTGTATGGGATGCATTCTACACGATAGCTAACGGTCCCTACGGCTCGCTGCTTTCGCTCATTTCGAAGGATCCCGCTGACAGAGCCTCCCTCTCGGCTTGGCGTTCTATAGGCTCGATGGTAGGAAATATGCTTCCTATGGTTATTCTTCCCTTCATTATCTACAATGAGGACGAATCGCTTAACGGCGGCAGAGTATTCCTCGCAGCTCTTATAATGGGCGCTCTCGGCTTTATCTGCTTCCAATTCATGATAAAGAACACCGAGATACGCGTTGACACCGAGATTAACGTCAACGAGGAGCGTCCGAAGTTCAACGTGCTTCTCGCTCTCAAGAACTTCGTTACCAACCGTCCCGCAGTAGGCGCTACCATAGCGGCTATGGGTATGTTCATAGGTATGCAGGGCGCGGCTACCGCAGTTTCCGTTGTATTCCAGATTTACTTCAAGAACACTGAGATTTCGGGTATCGTCCAGCTTTTCGCTATGATTCCCATTCTCTTATTCACTCCTCTGGCGCGCAAGATGGTTACAAAGTACGGCAAGAAGGAGCTGTCCGTATTCGGCGCTCTGTTCTCCATCATAGGCGGTCTTGGTCTTTTCATCATCACTCCCGACAACACCGGACTCGACCTTTTGATTTATATTCTCTGCCAGCTCGTATACAGCCTTGGTCTTGGCATCTACTCTACCGTTTCCTGGGCAATGATGGGCGACGCTATCGACTACAACGAGTGGAAAACCGGCAAGCGCGAGGAGGGCGTGGTTTATTCGCTTCACTCCTTCTTCAGAAAGCTGGCGCAGGGACTTGGCCCGGCAGCTGCACTGCTCATAATGAACTCCCTCGGCTACGTCAACAACGCTGTTGATCCCGAGACGGGAGAGGCATTTATCGACGTTACCCTTCTGTCCTGGGACGTTGCGGTAAATCTCCGAATACTCGTCGCAGCGCTCTTCCTTGTAGCAGCTGTTATGCAGTTTATCGGACTTGCTCTCGTCTATAATCTTGACAAAAAGACTCTGGCGAAAATGAACGCCGATCTTGGACGAGACGTCGAGGCAGACGACCTTCTCACATACACCACCGCAGAGGATTCTGACAACCTTGCTTAAAAACCCGCGGCGCTCTGGAAAACGGAGCGCCGCATTTCGCAATAAGACTACGCTACGCTCGATTATCAGGGCGAGTAGCGGATAATAATATGAAAAAAGCGAAAGGAGCTTATATGAGAAATATTGTTGAGCTTAACGAGGGCTGGCTGTTTTCGAAGGGTGTCACGGGCACAAGTCACTCCGAGACAACCGAGACGGTCAATCTCCCTCACACCTGGAATGCACAAGACGGTCATGACGGCGGAAATGACTACTTCCGCGGAAGCTGTCTATACACGAAGACGCTGAAGAAGAGCGAGCTTCCCGAGGCAGACAGGTATTATATTGAAATAAGAGGAGCTAACTCCTCCGCAGACCTCTACGTCGACGGAAAGCAGCTCTGTCACCACGACGGAGGATACTCCACCTGGAGAGTCGACCTGACCGACGCGCTCGGCGAGGAGTCCGAGGTCGAGATTGTCGTTGACAACTCTCCTAACGACAGAGTATATCCGCAGATGGCAGACTTCACCTTCTACGGCGGTCTTTATAGAAACGTATACCTCGTATGCGTTGCTGACACCCACTTCGACCTAGATTACTACGGTGCCCCCGGAATAAAGGTTACTCCCACCGTCAAAGGCGAGGACGCAGAGGTTGAGGTTGAGCTATTCGTTACGGGAAAGCAGGACGGCGACGAGATTGAGGTTACTCTCACCGACGCCGAGGGAGGCTGCGTAGCGAGCGTTAAGGGAGAGGACACCAAGGCTACCCTCAAAATCGAGAACGTTCATCTCTGGCAGGGACGTCCCGACCCGTATCTCTACACCGCAGAGGCTAAAATCCTGCGCGGCGGCGAGGCTATTGACGCTGTCAAGGCAGAGTTTGGTTGCCGCTACTTCGAGGTTGACCCCGAGCGCGGCTTTATCCTCAACGGCAAGGAATATCCCCTTCGCGGCGTATCCCGCCATCAGGACAGACTTGGCATAGGAAACGCGCTTCTGCCCTGCCATCACGAGGAGGATATTGAGCTTATAATGGAGGTTGGAGCAACAACCATCCGCCTTGCTCACTATCAGCACGACCAGTATTTCTACGACCTCTGCGACAGAAACGGTCTTGTTATCTGGGCGGAGATTCCCTATATTTCGAAGCATATGCCCGCAGGCAGAGAGAACACCATCAGCCAGATGAAGGAGCTCGTAGCGCAGAACTACAACCACGCGTCTATCTTCTTCTGGGGACTTTCGAACGAGATTTCCATAGGCGGCTCGGACGAGGACCTGCTTGAAAACCACAGAATACTCAACGACCTCGTGCACGAGATGGACAAGACACGTCTTACCACCATCGCGGCGGTTTCTATGTGCAAGCTCACCGACCCCTACCTCCAGATACCCGACCTCGTATCCTACAACCACTACTTCGGCTGGTACGGCGGAGATACCTCTATGAACGGACCCTGGTTTGACAAATTCCACGAAACCTTCCCGAATATTCCGATAGGCGTCAGCGAGTACGGCTGTGAGGCTCTTGACTGGCATACCTCGAACCCCAAGCAGGGCGACTACACCGAGGAATATCAAGCGTACTACCACGAGGAGCTGATTAAGCAGCTCTTCTCGAGAAAATACATCTGGGCGACCCACGTGTGGAATATGTTCTACTTCGGCGCTGACGCGAGAGCTGAGGGCGGCGAGAACGGTCAGAACCACAAGGGACTTGTAACCATGGACCGCTCCTACAAGAAGGACTCCTTCTACGCCTACAAGGCTTGGCTGTCCGACGAGCCCTTCGTACACCTCTCGGGAAAGAGATACGTTGACAGAGTTGAGGACGTGACTAAGGTTACAGTATACTCGAATCAGCCTGAGGTTGAGCTCTTCGTCAACGGCGAGAGCATCGGCAAGAAGACAGCACCCGACCACTTCTTCTACTTCGAGGTGAAAAACGAGGGCGAGAGCGTTATCGTTGCCAAGGCCGGCGAGCTTACCGACGAGGGTAGGATAAGAAAGGTCGAGGAAATGAATATGGACTACGTCCTCGTTGAAAAGGGCGCGGTTCTTAACTGGTTTGATATCAACGCTCCCGGGGGACGCTTCTCCCTCAATGACAAGCTCGGTGACATTATGTCCTGCCTCGGCGGAAAGCTGTGGTTCTTAAAATTTGGTCTTACCCTGAAAAAGAAGATGAACGCAGGCAAGAAGGGTGGCTCCGAGAAAAAAAGCGGCGGCTTCGACGTTGATCTCAAGTCCGGTGGCGGACTTATGGAGATGATGGGCGGCTTCACCGTGCTTCGCCTGACCTCTATGATGGGTATGATGAACGTGAGCTTCACCAAGGAGGAGCTGCTCAAGATGAACAAGCAGCTCAACCGTATAAGAAAGCCCAAGAAGCTCAGAAATAAGTAAGAAAAAACGGGGCGGAAACACCGCCCCGTGTGGAGAAAATATGAAAATGAAGCTATCATTCCGTTGGTACGGAAAGGACGACCCTATCTCGCTTGAACACATCTCTCAGATACCGGGTATGCGCTCTGTCGTTTCGGCGGTGTACGACGTTAAGCCCGGAGAGGTTTGGGGCGAGGAGAGCCTCAGAGAGATGAAGGAGGAGTGCGAGGCGCACGGTCTTGTTTTCGACGTGGTTGAGTCAATACCCGTGCACGAGGACATCAAGCTCGGAAGAAACGACGTTGATAGGCTGCTTGAGGTCTACTGCGAAAACATCAGAAGATGTGCAAGATACGGTGTCAAGTGCGTCACCTACAACTTCATGCCCGTTTTCGACTGGACGAGGACTCAGCTTGACAAGAAGGCTCCCGACGGCTCAACGAGCCTCGTTATGTATTGGGACCAGATGAGAGGACTTGATCCTCTGAAGGATGATATTCATCTGCCCGGCTGGGATTCCAGCTACACTCAGGCACAGGTGCGCGAGCTTATCAGCGCGTACGGAGAGCTCGGTGAGGAGGGTCTTTGGAAAAACCTCGAGAGATTCCTCAGGAAGGTTATACCCGTCGCTGAGGAGTGCGGCGTGAGAATGGCGATTCACCCTGATGACCCGCCCTATCCTATCTTCGGCTTGCCGAGAATTATCACCTGCGAGGAAAACCTCGACCGCTTCCTTAAGATAGTAGACAGCCCCGCCAACAGCCTCTGCCTCTGCACGGGCTCGCTCGGCTGCGCTAAGTCAAACGACGTTGTCGCTATGGTTAAGAAGTATGCAGAGATGGACAGAATCGCATTCATGCATATCCGCAACGTCAAGATAATGGAGGACGGCTCCTTCGAGGAGAGGGCGCATCTTTCCTCCTGCGGCTCGCTTGATATATACGAGATTGCTCGCGCGCTTGTTGTAGCGGGCTTTGACGGTTATATCCGTCCCGACCACGGCCGTATGATATGGGGCGAAACAGGAAAGCCCGGGTATGGTCTGTATGACAGGGCGCTTGGTGCGACATATATTAACGGCATTTTCGAGGCTCTTGAGAAGGAGCTTGGATAACAAGGCAACAACAGAAAAACGCGGAGAGGCTTCTCCGCGTTTTTCTAATTCAATTTTGTTTTTTTAACACTTCCGCCTGCGCTAATATATCAGCTCCGTCAGACAAACGGGTGTTCAACCTTGATAACGCAGGAGCACTCGGGGCGCTTTTCGGTTATTTTTCCCGATACTGCCGCCTCTGCCTCGTGCGAGCTGATCTTGGCGTCGGTAGGAATAAGCAGGTCAAATATAAGGTTTATCCTGCTGTCGCCCTTGGTCATACGGAAGTCGTGTATAGAGAAGGTGGGGTCAACCTCCTTAGCAGAGCTCTCGCACAGCTCCCTGAGAAGATTAACCTCGGGGTCGTCGATAACTATCGGGTCGAGGTGTATGGTTACTATACAGCCGAATTTTTCGTTGAGGTCGCGCTCCATTCTGTCGACCTCCTCGTGAGCCACGTTAATATCTGAGTTTGAGGGCACCTCTGCGTGGAAGGACACTATAAGTCTGCCAACTCCGTAGTCGTGTACCATAACGTCGTGTATTCCGATAACGTGTGTATAGCTCTCGCTGAACTTATAGATGGACTCGACGAATTCGGGGTCGGGCGGAGAGCCGAGCAGAAGGTCTATCGTTTCCTTCGCCGCGCGGATACCCGTGTAGAGAATAAAGGCAGCTACGACTATACCGACGTAGCCGTCGATAGCAAGCTCCGTGTACCTCGACACGACTGCGCTGACAAGCACCAGCGCTGTGGCAAGGCTGTCAGTCAGGCTATCCAGAGACGAGGCGCGCAGGGGGGCTGAGTTAATACTGCCCGCCATTCTTCTGAAGAAGAAAAACAGCCACAGCTTCACCGCTATCGACGCGCTGAGGATAATAAGAGTTATGTTCGAGAAGGTGGGGGTGGCGGGGCTCAGTATTTTTGACACGGATTCGGTGAAAAGCTCAAATCCAACCAAAATAATAAGCACGTCGACGATGAAGCCCGTCACGTATTCGAGCCTTCCGTGTCCGAGCGGATGCTCCTTATCCACCGGGCGGGAGGCTAAACGAAAGCCGATAAGCCCGATAACCGACGAGCCCGCGTCGGATATGTTGTTGAAGGCGTCTGCGATAATAGCCACAGAGCCCGACAGTATACCCATAACGAGCTTACCGATGAAAAGAATAACGTTGCACAGGATGCCGACAATTCCAGCCAGAGCGGCGTATGCCCCTCTGATTTTGGGATTTGAAGTGTCCTCGCTGTTTTTTATAAAAAGCTTAACTAATAGTTCGGTCATATCTACTCCGTCGCCGAGCGGTCGGCGAATAATTTATTTCTTTTTCTCTCTGTGGAATATCTCTGCTATGACTGTGCGGCGCACCTTCATAGCGCTCTTGGGGCAGAACTCCTGACAGCAGAAGCATCGGATGCAGAGCGAGCGGTCAATAACAGCCTTTCCACCCTTTATCACTATCGCCTTGGCAGGACATATATTCGCGCAGACTCCGCAGCCTACGCAGAGGTCTTTTTTTAACACGGGCTTGGTCTTAAGTATCGCTCCTGCTATTTTTCCGAAAAGTCGCTTAATCGGATTTTTGCCGTTTCCCTTGAATTCGAGCGAGCGGCGCTCGGTCACCGTTTCAAAGTCAGATAGACACAGGGGCTCTATATCTCCTATGATATCAACCCCCTCGACGCTGTCGGGAACAAGACCTCGTCTTTTTGCCGCGGCGAGAGTCGGCACGCTGTCCGCCTCAAGTCCGATGAGCCTTGCCGCGACCATATCGAGAGTGTGTGGCGAGCGGGAGGCGAGAATACAGCCCATGGGTCTGGGTGTGCCCGCCGTTGGGCCGTTGCCCTCCATACCAACAACAGCGTCGGCTATGGAGATAACGGGATGAAAATACTCGTCAAGGTCTATAAGCATATCTGCGAAGTCCTCGTATTTCGGGAAGCGGTAGTGGTACTCGGGCTTGATAATACCGGGTATTGTGCCAAACATATTCTTCGCCGCGCAGGACATACTCATCATTCCGTGGCTTTTCAACTTACAGAAGTTGATTATCAGGTCAGCCTCGTCAAGATACGAGGTATATGTGAAGCTGTTCAGCACCTTCGCCTCGGGGAAGGTAGCGGTGCTCTCGCCAAAGCTTCGGTTAAGGGTGGCGCCGTGACCCTCGCACTCGGTGACTCCCGATACCCTGTACACGCGTCCGACGAAGGCGCTGTTATAAAGTCCGCCGGGGCTGTCACCGATAACCACGGAGCATCCGCGCTCGGAAAGTATATCGCAGAGCGCAGAAAGCAGCACGGGGTGGGTTGTAGCGGCGGTATCGGGCGCCATCGCCGAAACGAGATTAGCCTTGATAACCACGCGCGCTCCCTCGGGAATCAGCCCGTACGCTTCTATATCCGAGAGCGCCTTCTCCAAAGCGCTCCTTGCCGCTCTTATATCATACTCCGAAAGCGGCACCACCGACACTGTGTCGGCGGGAGAATAGTAGTTTGAATTATACTCCATATTCAATCCTCGAGCGGCTCGCAGTTTCTTATCCGTCTGTAGAAATGCTCCATCATTTCGGTTCTGTAAGCCATTCTTTCGTTATCCTCATCTATGCTGTAATCGTTGAAGTCCCATAGGTCAAACTCGCACCTTCCGAACGGTCGGTAGGTTGAATAGGGCTCCTTCTCGGTGGTTATAAGCCTTGTGAATCTGACAGGGCCATAATTTTCAAGAATACCCCTTCCCGCTCCGTCAAGCACAAGCGGAACACCGTCCGAGCGCTCCTTATCTGTGCCAAGAAAGGTTACAACCAGCCAGTGATCCCAGCGGATATCGTAGAAAAGGTCCATTTTCTCATTTTTCACCATTCTAAGCGAGGAGAGAGTAACCTCGGTCATATCAGCCTCGCCCCATCGCTGTGTGTTGGGCATAGGCTCAAAGTCACGCTTTCGGTAACGAAAGGTGAAGTCAAGCGTACCCGAGGTGTCAAAGCTCGAGAGAATAACGTAGGCGAATCTGTCAAGCTTCATTCTCCAGGGAACCGAGATTAATCTCCACAGCAGCTTTTCGCACCTGTAGTAGTGAACTCTGTATAGATAATGCTTCATTCTTTTCCTGTCAGTCGGTTTTTTTATCGCGCAGAAGCCTCGCCTCAGCCTCTCGCTCGCGACTTATATCCGACCACCTCGGTATATCGTTCATACGGCAGGCAAGCTCGGAGAGGACGGTTGGAATATCTATGCTCTGCGGGCAGATAGCTGAGCACGCGCCGCAGCCAATGCAGGCTGTCGGCTTCTTATCATCGGGCAAAAACTCGACACGCATGGCACTATTGACCGATTTTGATACTCTCAGCTCGTTGCAGGTGGCGATAAGCAGAGGAATGTCCAGCCCCATAGGACAGCCGTCAACACAGTAGCGGCAGGCGGTACAGGGCACGGAGGAAAACATCTTCCCAGCTATCTCTGAAACCGCCTCCCTTTCCTCTGAGGAAAGCGGAGAAAGCGTACGGAAGGTATTGATATTGTCCTCTACCTGAGCCATATCCGACATACCGGAAAGGATAACGCCGATATTATCAAAGCTCATAAGCCATCTGAATGCGAAGGACGCGACGCTCGCATCGGGTCTTAACTCCCTGAGCCTCGCTTCATCCTCTGGTGGCAGAGCCGCCAGCTTTCCGCCTCTGACGGGCTCCATAATCCACACGGGTATGCCTCTATTGGTGAGAAGCTCATATTTAGCCTTGGCATTCTGCAGGGTATAGTCGAGGTAATTCATCTGTATCTGACAGAATTCCATCGCATCCCCCACCCTGTCAAGAAACTCGGAGATTCCCGAGGCAAGCGCGTGGGTTGAAAAGCCGAGATGCTTGATTCTTCCAAGCCTCTTCTGCTCGAGGAAATAGTCAATGATACCGTACCTTTCCGAGGTATACACGTCCATCGAGCGCTCGTAGACGTTATGTAGAAGATAAAAATCAAAGTAGTCGGTGCCGCATTTTCTGAGCTGGTCCTCGAAGATGGGCGCGGGGTCATAGCTGTCCATCACCTGATGACCCGGGAATTTATCGGCGAGATAATAGCTCTCTCTTGGGTATTTCGAGAGTATTTTTCCAAGCACTATCTCCGAGGTTCCTCTGTGATAGGGGTATGCCGTGTCAAAATAATTGACTCCTGCCTCTATGGCGCGGTCTATCATTCTCTCGGAAAGCTCCATATCCACCTCCCCGTCCTCGAGGGTGGGAAAACGCATAGCTCCAAAGCCCAAAAGGGATATTTTCTTGTCCTTAAAGCTCTTATAAACCATAGTAGCTCCTTTTGATTTTTTCTACCGTTCAGACGTATTTCGGGTCAACGAAAACGGTCTTAGCGTATCCGAGAAGCTCGTCGCGCACACTGTCCGTGATGTCCGACGGGCTGACGAAGGTGATAACGAAATATGCGTAGGGCGTGCGATAAAAGGTTGGCATGAAGAAGATATCTCCTGCCGCCGCGCTCTCGCGGTATATGAAGTACGGAATATCCCCGCTCTCCCTCAGTGGTCCAACCGTCCCGCTATCTATAAGCCCCTGATAGACCTCGGCGAATTTCAGCGGAGTGTGAGTAGCGAGAATACCGTCCTTAATCACCGCATCAAAGGAAAACCGCGTGATACCGACGCTGATATGACCGTCTGACGCCTCGAGGTCAAAGCCCTCTCTCGCTTCCTTTTCCTTAAAGGCGCGAGGTAGCCTTATTCCAAGCTCACAATGCTCAAAAACACGCTCGCCTGAGCAGGCGACGGCGCTGAATATCGAGAGTATGAGAAGGAAAGCCAGAACAACCCTTATCGCCCTATTCATTTCTCCCTCCTATGTGGGAGGCTATTTCCTCCGCTCTCGAGCAAATCAGGTCTGCTCCCGCCTCTGATAGCTCCTCCTTTTCTCTGAAGCCCCAGAGGACTCCGACAGAAAGACCCGCACCCATATTTCCGGCTGTTTCTATATCCACCGCGGTATCGCCGATAAAGGCAGCCTCGTCCGGGGCAACGTTCATCTTTTCAAGTATATAAAGCGCCGAGGTCGCATCGGGCTTGAGTGGCACACCGTCTATGCCTCCCCGCACCATGTCAAACAGGTCGCCAAAAAAGTGGCTGACAACCGCTACGGCGGCAGAGTCGGGCTTATTTGACAGAACTGCGAGGCGGACTCCCTTATTTTTCAGATCCCGTAGCATCTCGGGCACACCCTCGTATATCTCGGTAAGGTAGAGCGGAGATGCATCATACGCCGCCTTGTAGTCGGACAGCGCCTCAAGAATTTTCTCCTCATCGCTCTCACCCTACTCTCCGAGCGCTCTTTTAATCAGCATATAGGCTCCGTCGCCTATATATCTTTTCGTATCGCTGTCGGACACGTCCCTGTAGCCGAATTTTCCAAGAGTGGCGTTAAGATAATGCTTTATAGTCGGCAGGGTGTTGAGAAGCGTGCCGTCTAAATCAAAAATACATGCTTTAATCATTTAGTTCGGTTTTTTCCTGTATTTTTCTTCCATTATAGTTGTTTTCTTATATTTTCTGGAGCTTGGCGAAGGTAGCCATCAGCCTTTTGGTCACTCCGCTGTCAAAGCGCACCTCATAGAGCACGTCGCCTCCCATATCCTTTGAGGAGAGTATAACTCCGTCACCGAAGGTGGCGTGTCTGACTCTTGCTCCCACGGGGAGCTTCTCCACGCCATAGCCCGAGGGACCGCTCTTTTTCGCGCTGCCTGCGGTATTGATTTCGGGCGGACGTGAGAACTCGCGCGAAACGCTCGACCCGCCTCTGTACTGCGCTCTCTGGTAGCCGCCGTACTGTCTTGGCGGCTCTCTTCTCGGTCTGTCCTCCTCCTTGAACCTGTCGGGCACCTCTTCCCTGATAAATGAAGACAGCCTGCCCCATACGGTTCTGCCGTACATCATTCGGCTCTTGGCGTAGGTTACTATAAGTCTTTCCTTGGCTCTGGTTATCGCAACGTAGCAGAGACGTCGCTCCTCGCTCATCTCCGCCTCCTCCATTCGGTTCTGCTCGGAGGGGAATATACCGTCCTCCATACCTGCGAGGAACACCACGGGAAATTCGAGTCCCTTCGCCGCGTGGACGGTCATAAGCACCACAGCATCTGCCGTATCGTCATACTTATCAACGTCGCTGATAAGGAAAACCTCCTCGAGAAAGCCCATAAGAGTAGGCTCCTCTTCGCTTTCCTCCATCCTCTTTTCATACTCCAGAGCGGCGGAAACAAGCTCCATAACGTGCTCTGTCTTGGTTTCTCCCTCTCTGCCCTCGGCTACGAGCATCTGGTGGTATCCCGAGCGCTCAAAGACGTATTTTATCATCTCGGAGGGCAGACCCGCGTTACCTCTGACGTCCTCGATAAGCGCGACGAAGGAAAGAAGCTTCTCCTTGCTCTTCTCAAGTGCGGGAAATTCTGCCGCGCGCTCCATCAGAGCGTACATTGAGAGCCCGTTCATCTGTGCGAGCTGCTCGACCGCCTCCTCGGTAGCCTTTCCTATCTTTCTCTTAGGCTCGTTGAGTATTCTCTTGAGCCTGAGGTTGTCGCCCGTCGACGCCACAACCGATAGGTAGGCTATCATATCCTTGACCTCTTTTCTGTCGTAGAAGCCCATATCGCCGACGATACGGTAGGGTATTCCGCTCTTGGCGAAGGTGGTCTGGAGCGAGCGGCCCAGAGCGTTAACTCTGTACAGCACGGCAAAGTCGGAATACCTCCGCTTTTCCTCTATAACCCACTTGGTTATTTTTTCAATTATATATCTGCCCTCGTCGTTCTGGTCGAACGCCTCCTTGACGAGTATCCTCTCTCCGTCACCCTTGTCGCACCACAGGCTCTTGTTGTGTCGGTCGGAATTGTTGGCAATAACCGCGTTAGCTGCGCCGAGAATATTCGCCGTCGACCTGTAATTCTGCTCCAGCTTAATAACCGTAGCCTCGGGGTAGGTCTTATCAAAGTTAAGTATATTCTCGACGGTCGCGCCTCTGAAACGGTATATAGACTGATCGTCGTCGCCGACTACCATTATATTTCTCGTGCCATCCGATAGAAGAGCTGTCAGGACGAACTGCGCGTAGTTGGTGTCCTGATACTCGTCGACGAGCACGTATTTGAATTTTCTCTGATAATACTCGCGTATATCGTCCTCATCCTGAAGCAGCTCGACCGTGCGCATAATTATATCGTCGAAATCGACGGCGTTATTCCGCATCATCTCCTGCTCGTAGAGATTATAGATAGCTCTGATATCTCTTCCTCTCGGGTCGGAGCCTACGTCCATATCGTCGGGGTGCTGGAGCTTATCCTTAGCCGAGCTTATAGCGGCGAGCACCGCCTTGGGCGCGAGCCTCTTTTCGTCAATGTCGAGCGCCTTCATACAGTCAATAACCATTCTCTTCTGGTCATCGGTGTCGTAGATGGAAAAGCCGGGCTTATATCCGAGCCGCTCGCCGTATTTTCTGAGTATCCTCAGGCAGACGGAGTGAAAGGTGCCCGCCCAGATGGACGAAGCAACCGCGCTATCCTCGAATGTGGTAAGGAGTCTGTCCTTAATCTCTCCCGCCGCCTTGTTGGTGAAGGTGAATGCCAGCACCTGCCAGGGTGGACAGGAGTGCTCGATAAACTGCGGAAGTATCTCCGAGATTTCCTCGGGCGGAAGCTGATACGCGGCACTCAGCGCCTCAACGGTGTCGGCGTCTACTCCCTCGGGCAGGTTATCCGAGAAATAAGCGTTTCCATACTTAATTATGTAAGCTATACGGTTAACCAGCACGGTTGTCTTTCCGCTACCCGCGCCAGCAAGCACGAGGACGGGCCCCTCTGTGGTGAAAACCGCCCTTCTCTGCTCGGGATTGAGGAATTCACCGTATACCTTATCAAACAGACGGCGCTTCGCCGCCAGAAATTCATTTTTGATATTTTCCTGCATATTCTTATCCGTTTTCTAATCCGTTTCTATATATTCAATCGACATCTCCAAACGAGGCGTAGCGCTCTTGGGCGCTCATCTTTCGCAGCTTCGTAATTTCTACAACTGCTTTTCAGACCAAACGCCAAAATAGGCGCTTTTTCTCCCCTCGGAAAATGGTATCGGGCTTGTACCCTTTTCGATAATATTCCCATTTCAGAGCAGTCATAAAAGATTCTCGCGATATAGTTTTCAACAATTTTCTTCGTCGAGAATGTGGAAAACTCAATGTCGAAAAAGCGTGAAAGAACGCGACCTTTCCTCTTTCTCCCCAGCTTCCCAACAAGTTATCGACAGCGAGGCACCAAGTTATACACACAGGCACCCTACAAAGCTGAAAATACACTTTTCCGATATTTGAAGGAAAAAGCCTCATTCAGCTTGTTTTGACGGGTTTTAATTCATTTCTCAAATCTGCCGCCGTTTTTCTCTGCTCAGTGTTCGTAATTCTTACTAAAAGGTGTTGTTTTTTCACGATTTTGTCAGGCTTTAACAATTTATCGTCTTGTTTTTCTCTTCTGCTTGACGCCCGATGCGCCACCGCCTCTATGTGAGCTGTCTCTTGTGCCCTGGCGTCTTGACTTTTTCCCACCGGTGTTGGCGGGAATACTGCTTCTCTTTCCCTTGGTTTTAGCCTTGTCGGGAACGTAGCGCGTGTCGCTTCCCTGAGCGAATGCGGGTTTAATCAGGCATTCGGGTCCGTTTCCGATAAGGTCGCGTCTGCCCGCGAGCCTGAGCGCCTCTCTGACGAGGTTGGCATTCTCCGGCTTCTTGTACTGCAAAAGCGCCCTCTGAAGCTGCTTTTCGTGATAATCGGTCGTGACGTAGACCTCTTTTCCCGTCATCGGGTGTATACCCGTGTAGTACATCACCGTGGATATAGTGCCCGGTGTTGGGTAGAAATCCTGCACCTGCTCGGGCGAGTAGCCCCACTCCTTCAGCCACAGCGCCATATTGACAGCGTCGTTCATAGTCGTGCCGGGGTGGCTCGACATAAGGTATGGTACAAGATACTGCTCAAGTCCCGCCTCGCGGCTTATAGCGAAGAAGCGACGCTTGAAGCGCTCAAAAACCTCAACGGGCGGCTTTCCCATCATAAGAAGGGCGTTCTGCGAGCAATGCTCGGGGGCAACCTTCAGCTGTCCTGAGGTGTGCCTTGTCACAAGCTGTCTGAAGAACTCCTCGTTTTCATCGAGCACAAGGTAGTCAAAGCGAATGCCCGAGCGCACGAACACCTTCTTGACTCCGTCGATGCGCTCTATTTTCCTCAGCATCTCGGCATATTCCGAGTGGTCAACCTTCAAATGCTTGCACGGGGTGGGGGCAAGACACTTTTTCGTAGGACACACGCCGTGCTCCTTCTGTCTGTCACAGGAGGGATATCGGAAGTTGGCCGTTGGGCCTCCGACGTCGTTGATATAGCTCTTGAAGTCGGGCATAGCGGCTATTTTTCTCGCCTCACTCAGTACACTTTCCTCGCTTCTTGAGCGCACCGAGCGCCCCTGATGAAAGGCGATAGCACAGAAGTTGCAGGCTCCGAAGCATCCGCGGTTGTGCGTGATGGAAAACTTAACCTCGGTGATAGCGGGAACTCCTCCCTCGCTCTCGTAGTCGGGATGATAGTCGCGCGCGTATGGCAGGGCGTAGACCCTGTCGAGCCCCTCTCTTTCGAGCGGTGGCATCGGTGGATTCTGCACCAGCATCTTATCGCCGTAGTATTCGACGATAGCCTTACCGCCTACCGAGTCCATATTCTTATACTGTGTGGCGAACGCCGAGGCATACGCCCTCTTATCCGTCTTTAAGGTGTCGTAGTCGCCGACCTCGAGATAGTCAAAATGAACGTCGTCGCCCCTCTTTCCGAGGAATACCGTGCCGCGCACGTCGCGTATTTTTCGCACGGGTACGCCCTTATCGAGAAGCTTGGCGATTCTTACAAGAATATTTTCGCCCATTCCGTAGGCGAGTATATCCGCCCTTGAGTCAACGAGCACGCTCCTG
Source organism: Clostridia bacterium (assembly GCA_017467165.1). GTDB lineage: Bacteria > Bacillota > Clostridia > Oscillospirales > CAG-272 > UBA1740. The sequence continues at coordinate 35,397 of JAFTST010000033.1, forward strand.
CGAACCCTGTCCTCCCAATAATCGTAGTGGGCAAATCGGCGTAGCGATGCCTCAAGACCGCCTATGATAACAGGCACGTCACCGTACGCCTCGCGTATTCTGTTGCAGTAAACTATCACAGCTCTGTCGGGGCGTCTGCCCATCCTGCCCCCCGGACTGTAGTAATCGTAGGAGCGGCGCTTCTTCGAAACAGTATAATGAGCGACCATAGAGTCGATATTTCCGCTCGTGACAAGGAAGCCGAGCCTGGGTCTTCCAAAGAGCTTGAACGCCTCACAGCTCTTATAATCGGGCTGTGACAGAATGGCAACGCGAAAGCCCTCAGCCTCGAGGACTCTCGATATGATAGATACGCCAAAGGACGGGTGGTCCACGTAGGCGTCACCCGTAACGTACACAAAATCAACGTCAGACCAGTTTCTATCCCGCACGTCAGCGGGGCAAACCGGTAAAAAGTCTTTTCTGTCCATTTTCTCCCCCGATTTAATCAATTCCCGAAGTCCTAAAAGAACTTCGGGAAGACAAATTATTTCATCAATTCTGACAGCACAGCGGCATCAAGCTTAACCTCCGACTGCGTGCCGTCCGTCATATTTCTGAGCTGTGCTGTGCCCGACTCTATCTCGGAGTCGCCAACGATAAGCACGTACCTCGCGCCAAGCTTATTGGCATATTTCATCTGCGCCTTCAGGCTTCTGCCAACTATATCGCACTCTGCGTATCTTCCCTCTCTGCGAAGGCTCTCAACAAGTCCGAGCGCCTTAACCATCGCAGACTGACCGAGCGCCGCTATATAGAGGTCGGGCGAGGGCGTGTCAACCTTATCAATGCCGAGCTCGCGCATAGCGAGAACTATCCTCGTCAGTCCCATACCGAAGCCAATGCCAGAAAGAGCAGGTCCGCCGAGCGACTCAACGAGACCGTCGTATCTTCCTCCGCCACAGACCGTGGACTGCGCGCCTATACCCTCGGCGATAAACTCAAATACCGCGCCCGTGTAGTAGTCAAGCCCGCGAACGATAGCAGGATCCACAACGTACTCTATGCCCATAGCGTCAAGCGCCTCCTTGAGCATATCAAACCTTCCTCTGCAATCCTCGCACAGATAGTCCACCGTTCTCGGAGCATCCTTGGCTATTTCGGAGCATACTGGGCTCTTACAGTCAAGCAGCCTCAGGGGATTTCTGTTAAGTCTGGACTTACAGGTGTCACAAAGGCACTCCTTCTTCTCGGAGAAATGAGCCACCAGCGCGTCGCGGTATGCAGGGCGACAGCACTTGCAGCCTATCGAGTTAAGGTGCAGGCTCACGTTGGTGAGTCCAAGCCTGCGGAGCACGGAGCTCGCAAGCGAAATTGCCGTAGCGTCTGCGGCGGGGCTGTTCGAGCCGAACATCTCTGTTCCGAACTGGAAAAACTCGCGGCTTCTGCCCGCCTGGGGCTTCTCGTGGCGGAAGCAGGACATAATATAGTAGTATTTCAGCGGCATAGGGTCAGAGCATCTGCCGTTTTCGATAATAGCGCGTACGACAGAGGCGGTTCCCTCGGGGCGCAGAGATATGGAGCGCTGATCCTCCCCGTCAAGGAAGGTATACATCTCCTTCTGAACAACGTCGGTTGTATCGCCAACGCCTCTGACGAACAGCTCTGTGCTCTCAAACGTCGGCGTTCTTATCTCGCCGTAGCCGTATTTCTCCGACTCCTCGCGCATAACCGACTCAATATATCTGAATAACGGGGTTTCATCGGGAAGTATATCCATCGTCCCCTTAATCTTCTGTATCACTTCAAAATCTCCTTGTGCGATTCATTTAAAATAAGCTCGAGTCTTTCCTCGTCGCCAATCCAATATAGCATTCCAATAACCGCCTCAAAGCCCGTAGCCGCGCGGTAGTCCGCCTGCGTTGAGCGCTTCGGCTTGTTAAGATGCGAGCTGTTATAGGCGCGCCTGTACACGTCCCTCTCGTCATCAAGAAGCAGATCTTCTACTCTACGGTACATCTCCGCCTGCGCCTCTGCGGTTATATACTTAAGCGCCTCACGGTTAAGGTCGCCCGATTTCGTGAGTCCGCGCTCTACCAGAAGGCGCCTGACGTACAGCGAGTGTCGCGCGTCTCCGAGATATGCGAGAGCCTGTACGGAAGGAAGGCTCGCTCCCGTTATTTTTTTATGCATCTGTGCTTCCTCTCGCCTCTATCACTTATTGTACTTCCGATAAATCTCGGTGAGCCTTTTTTCTATCTCGGCAAGCTCTGCCTTTATCTCAGCGCGCCTCTGCTCAACGTACGCCTCAATATCAGACATAATTCTCTCGTATTCTATCCTGCTCTCCCACGCCTTAGCAAATCCTTTGGCGGAAACGTAGTTATTTCTCGAATGGTTTTCGATATACGTCATCATTCTACCAAGCTTGTCGGTATATTCCTCATCCGCAACGTCAAGGTATCTGTCGGTAATGTCCGCCTTGAAGGACACGGAATATGCGGCGCAGCCCTTGTTATCATATATGTGCTCGAGGAAGTTTTTCTGCTGATTCGGTGCATTCCATCCAACAACACCCGGACGAAGAAGGGCGTTATTGATCGAGGTGTCAACCAACGGCACTCCACCCTCGCCGTGATGCACGGCGTGCTTTATACCGCAGGCAACCAGCAGCTTGTCGTAGTCGGGCGAGTATGAAAGGTATTCGAAGAACACGGTATTCGGCATCTCAATTCCACGTGCCTCAAGTAGCGCGCGCATTGACGAAAGGTACTCGGAGAGGTCCTCTTTTCCATCGTAGTATATGGCGGTGCACCAGCCGAACGCAAGCATTTCCTCAAACTGCTTCATAGTGATTTTTCCCTCGTCACCCGGAAGCTGCTCGGCAGACAGACACATAGTTCCTGACAAAAGCAGCGAGCTCTGTCCTGTCATTGGGAAAACAACGTCATACAGAGGGCTGTCGACCTCTAAGAAAATAATCGTAGCGTTCGCTCCGCAGGGGATTTTCACCTGGATATTATCTCTGATGGACGAATATTCGTTATGAAGCTCTGCCTTCTTTATATTGAGCTCGGTTATCTCATTGATAAACTCTCTCTCCCTCTTTTCTGCCTCCGAGCTACGAATTTCGTTCGCAACCAGCACAGCTCCCAAGCCAACGGTAAGCGCGACAACGAGAATTATCGCAACCGTCACAACACCCGGTCTGAACATTATCACAGCCCCTCCTTTCACACGCTGAAAATTCGCATATTAATACATTTATCATTATATATTAAATAAATACGCTTGTCAAGTGGGAAAGCGGCAAATGAAGGGTCAAGGAGACTCTTTTTCCCGATAATTATTTTTAAAATATTCAAATAGCCACTTGCAATGGCTTTCGCGCCTGTGCTATAATATTATCGGATTATTGAATTCACCCAAGAGCAGCGGAGGCGTTCGGGCAGGAGATAGAAATGAGAGATTTCGGTTATATAAGAGAAAATTATCTTGCTCTTTCGCTCGATATCAGAGAACGCGCGAAAAAGGCAGGCAGAGAGGTAACTCTCGTCGCCGTTACCAAGAGCGCCGATGACGAGGAGCTGCTGGCTCTGGCGGAGTGCGGAATCTCTGATATTGGAGAAAATCGCCCGGGAGAGCTTGCCAGAAGGGGCGAGCTGCTTTTCAGCCAGGGATATACCCCGCGCCTGCACGAGATTGGCAAGCTGCAGAGAAACAAGGTCAAGCTTATCATTGACCGTGCCGAGCTTATACACTCGGTTGACACCGTACAGCTCGGCAGGGAGATAAGCCGACTTGCCGCAGCGCGCGGAAGGGTTCAGCGCGTGCTTATCGAGGTCAACAGCGCCAGAGAGCCAAACAAGAGCGGAGCTCTTCCCGAGGAGGTCGAGGCGCTGATGCTCGAGCTGAGGAAAATGCCGTCATTATCCGTGTGCGGTCTTATGACCATGGGCCCCCTGACGCCGTCACCCGAGGATATCCGACCGTACTTCAGGCTGACGAAGGAGCTATTTGACAGACTCTCCGAGAAATACGGCTTCGAGGGCGAGGGAATACTGTCGATGGGAATGTCGGACAGCTATGCTGTCGCTATCGAGGAGGGCGCCACTCTTGTCAGGGTGGGTTCAAGACTTTTTGAAAAAACGAAAGGAGAAAATACAGATGTTTGAAAGACTTAAGGAGAAATTTACCAAGCGCGAGGAGGAAAACGATATGGTTTTCAAGCCTCTTGACGAGGAGGTTTCCGAGGAAAATACAACCGCTCCCGCGCCTGCCGCACCCGCGGCGCAGGACCCCGCTCCCTCGCACAACGCGAGCGTAGAGCTCAAGGTTATCCGCCCCGAGTCCTACGAGGAGGTCAGCGTGGTTGCAGACAGTCTTCTCGCTGGCTGCACCGTAGTTCTCAACATGGAGGTGCTTGACAAGCCTACTATGTACCGTATGCTTGACTTCCTCAACGGAGTTACCTACTGCACCGACGGAGAGATAAAGAGGGTTTCCCCGAGCACCTTTATCATCACACCTCACAGCGATATAGATATTTCCGATATGTGATAAGGAAACAGCAGTGGAAATTGTTTTTTATGTTATAGCAAAGGCCGTATCAATTCTGCTCAGCATAGTATCCTTGGCTATGTTCCTGCGCGTCATACTGCAGTTTTTCGCAGATGAGGATAACAAGCTTGTCGTATTCTGCTACGCTATCACGGAGCCCTTCATAGTACCCGTGCGCGTGCTTTTCGTCAAGCTGAACGTCGGGCAGAATTCTCCGCTCGATATTCCCTTCTTCGTCACCTATCTTATTATTTCGGTTCTTCAAATGCTGCTACCGATAATTTGACACGGGGGCATATATGGATTTTAAAAAGCTTATAAGAAAGAGAAAGCCCTCCGAGTATTTTTTATATCTCGGAGTTATCGCCCTCGGAGTTTTTCTCGACCAGCTGACAAAGTGGCTCGCGGTCGAATATCTGACAAAGGTTACTACCGTGCCGATAATCAAGGGGGTTATCCATCTGACCTATCTTGAAAACCCCGGCGCCGCATTCGGCTCCTTCGCCGACTCTCCCTGGGTGTTCAACACGGTGTCCACCGTGGCGATTATCGCTATGCTTCTATACCTTTTTTCAGGCAGAAGCTCCACCGTGCTTGAGGCGGTATCGGTAGCGATGATAATCTCGGGCGGAATTGGAAATATGATAGACCGCCTGTCGCTCGGATACGTTGTGGATTTCATCGATTTCCGTCTTATCAACTTCGCCGTCTTCAACGGCGCGGACTCCTTCGTCTGCGTTGGCGCGGGGCTTCTTATTCTCTCGCTCTCTCTGGAGCTTGCACGAGAGGTTAAGGCAGAAAGGTCGCACACCAAAGGAGGCGACGGAGAAAATTGATTTATACTGTAGAAAATGAAAACGGGGGCACGAGGCTTGACGCCTTCGTAGCCTCGGTCAGCGACCTGTCGCGAAGCGCCGCCGCCAAGCTGATTGAGTGCGGAGATATTACAGTATGCGGCAGGAAGGAAACCAAAAAATATCAGCTGAGGGTGGGCGACACTGTTGAGGTCAAGGAGCCCGAGCCCATAGAATATGAGGCTGTGGCTGAGAATATTCCCCTTGATATTATTTTCGAGGACGATGATATTATAGTAGTCAACAAGCCCTCGGGAATGGTGGTGCATCCCGCTCCGGGAAATTACAGCGGCACGCTGGTCAACGCTCTTCTCTATCACTGCCGCGACTCGCTCTCGGGTATTGGCGGAGTTATGCGCCCGGGAATTGTGCACCGGATTGACAAGGACACCTCGGGGCTTCTCGTGGTGGCGAAAAATGATATTGCGCACAGAGCGCTATCCGAGGAGCTGGAAAGACACGGCATCGTCCGCGAGTATCACGCGCTCGTCAGAGGCGGCTTCAGGAATGACGAGGGTACGGTAAGTCTGCCCATCGGTCGACACCCCGTTGACAGAAAGAGAATGGCAGTGCTTCCAACCGACCCGTCAGCGCGTCCTGCCGTCACACACTATAAGGTGCTCGAGAGCTACGGACAGATAAGCTATCTTGAACTAAGGCTCGAAACGGGCAGAACACACCAGATAAGAGTACATATGTCGCACCTCGGGCACGCACTGCTTGGCGATGAGGTGTACTCTACCAGCAAAACCCTCTTTGAAAAGCAACACGCCCCCATGTTTGACGGTCAGGCTCTGCACGCCAAACGCCTCGAGCTTACCCATCCGAGAACGGGAGAGCGGCTGAGCTTCGAGTGTGAATTGCCCGACAATTTCAAAAGAGCCCTGGAGATTCTGAGGGGACTTAACCAGATATAACTCTCCTCCATAATATGAATATACTTATCAGTTATCAATCTATCATAATCTAACTATTATTCGACGCTGTGCCCTCTCGTACAGCGCAGAACAAAAGCCTACGAAAGAACGGAGATTTTTCCCCGTTCTTTTTTCGTCCGGGACTACCAATGCGCCCCCCCTTCCGCTCGTCTGACGTTGAGCCTGCGGCTTCTGCTATAGCGATGTTATAGACCAAAAGACAGATAGCCTTTTGGAAGAGGAAAGCTTTTTTCTACCCCCGGAAAAACTTTTTTCAGATTAACAAAACACAAACATTTCATAAAACATTCGAAAACAAGCCCCTGATAAAATAATGCCACAAAACAAAAACACGACAAGGAGAAAATCAGTTATGAACAAAAACGACCAGCATTTTGTGGCACAGAAAATCCGCTCTCAGTATATTGAAAGAGAGTCCACCGAGCTTGACGAGCTCCGCGCTCTTGATACAAGGGTAAGACGCCCCGCTTCTGTGCTCGCATACGTTTTCGGCGGTATTTCCGCTATTATAATGGGAGCAGGTATGAGCCTGGTTATGACCGACGTTGGCACCACCGTGGGTATCGGCAATTCGCTGCCCTTGGGTATTGTAGTTGGTATTGTCGGAATGGCTCTTTGTATACTTAACTACCCCCTATACAACAAAATCCTCGCAAGCAGAAAGAAAAAATACGGAAACGAAATCCTCGCCCTGAGCGAAAAGATTATGAATCAGCAGTAAGAGGAGATAAGGGCAATGGGACTCATAGCATTTCTGAAGAAGTCATTTGGTGATATGAAGAGGAGCGCTAAGGCGCAGCACGAGGTTGACAAGGCTGAATTTGCCGCTGCAAAGGCAGAAGCAAAAGCAAATTTTGAGGAAAACAGGGGCCGTAACACCCTGGCAAGAGCAAAAGCAGACGCAAAGAAATCCTGGGATGACGCTCATATGACCCCCGCAGAGAGGGAGGCAAGAGCACAAGAGGAGCGCGACGCCAGAATTGATGAAGCAAATGCAAGAGCAGAGGCGGCAAACGCTCGCTATAAGGCGGCAAGGAGGAAGTAATCACATAGACCCGGCGAGGCGCAGCAATGCGCCTCGCCCCACTTATTCATACGCGCGGCTGTGGCCGACTTCCAAAACAAACGGTTGATGCACTCATAAGTGTATAAGTTAGAGGGTATAACCTTGACTTTTTTCAAAAAGTATTGTAAAATAGCAATGTAAGAACACTATTAGGAACGCTGTAAGACACGACTTGATAAACGGAGATAACGTGATGGAAGATATAAAGGGCATCGTTGCCAGGAACATAACCGAGCTTCGCCAGCTGAACAAAATGACTCAGCTTGAGCTGGCGAACAGGCTGAATTATTCGGACAAGGCTATATCCAAGTGGGAGCGGGGTGAATCAACTCCAGATATAGCAGTCCTCGTTGAAATAGCCGATATATTCGGCGTCACATTAGACTATCTTGTCAAGGCAGAGCACGAGGAGCGAGCCTTGCCGAAGGGGCAGGACAAGGAGAGAAGATACAACAGAAAAATGATAGCCTACATCTCGGAGAGTATAGGCTGGTTGGCGGCGATTTTAGCATTTATCATCACCACTCTTATTCTCGGGCGAATGGCGTTTCAATTTCTGTATTTCGTCTATACCCTGCCCGCCGTCCTCATTGTCAGACTTATATTCAATTCGGTATGGTTTAACAGAAGGCACAATTATTTTATCGTATCTCTTTTGATGTGGTCGCTTCTCGCAGCAGTACATATCACCTTCCTGTATTTTTCTGTCGACGTCGCTCTCGTCTATCTCTTGGGAGGCGCGGGACAAATCGTTATTGTGATGTGGTCATTCATTTCCAAGCCGAAAAAGTAAATATTTATTAGCATTTTAGCTCCGTTTCCTGACGAAACGGAGTTTTTTGTCGCGACTCTACTGTGGGTAGAGTTCCATATTTTGACTCTACTGAGGGAAATTTAAAAGTAGAATTGCCGATTTGATTCGTAGGTTGACTTTCGCGCTCGGGCGAGGCTATAATCGGCTTGAAGAATAAAAAGCAGAGGAACTTAATATGGAAAAAGAAATTCCAATTATCTTTTCGACCGACGATAACTATCTGCCTTATCTTGACGTAGCAGTAAGCTCGCTCATTGAAAACGCATCAAAAGAATATGAATATAGAATTATCGTTTTAAACACAGGCTTAGGAGAGGCGGGCGTTCAGAAGGTCAAGTCTCGCGAGACGAAGAGCTTCAGGATAGACTTCGTTGATATTTCCGAGGACATCGCGAGCATCAAATCCAAGCTGAAAAACGTATATCACTTTTCCATAGTGACCTATTATAGACTGTTCATCGCCTCTCTTTTCCCGCAATATGACAAGGTCATATACCTTGACTGCGACCTGGTTGTTCTCGGTGACATATCCGAGCTATATAATCTTGATATAGGCGATAATATTCTCGGAGCCGGGCCTGAGCAATTCGTCAGGAACACTCCCGAATTCCGTGAGTATACTATAAAGGCGCTCGGTATCTGTGCTGACTACTACGTCAACGCGGGCGTTCTTCTAATAAATCTCAGCGAGTTCAGACGAGCGAGGATAGAGCAAAGGTTTGTCAGCATTATCTCGGAGTACGACTTTGACCTCCTAGACCCCGACCAGGCGTATCTCAACTATCTGTGCTACGGAAAAATTCACGTTCTGCCAAACGGCTGGAACAAGGAGCCTATGCCACTTCCCTGCGAGGGCAAAAAGAATATCGTCCACTACGCTCTGTACAAGAAGCCCTGGCAGTATGACGACGTGATGGATGGCGAATATTTCTGGTCTTATGCAAGGCGCTCGCCGTTCTATGATGAAATCCTCGAGAGGAAAGCGAGCTTCGGCGAGGAGGATATGGCGAAGAAGGAAGCCGCCGCGAAGGAAATACTCGAGCACGGCTTAAAAATCGCAGAGTCGGATTATACCTTTATAAAAAAGCTCGGAAAGGGCTGGGAGTGACGACATGGAAAAATCCCCACACAAATTGGAGCTTATAAGGCGAATAGCCGAGCTTGAGAAAAAGGAGCTCTGGCACCTCGACGTTGAGGACGACCCCGAAACCTATCCGCTAATGCCGGATGACGTGGATTATCTGTACGAGAAGCTGTCGAGCAGAATCAAGAACAAAATAGCCAATATCGCGGGCACTCGCTTCTTTGATAAGATGATAGCCAAGCGCCAGCTTATCATAAAGGAAGTGCGCGGAATAGAAAACTTCACTGCAGTTAAGGGCGGCAAAATCGTCACCTGCAATCACTTCAGCGTGTGCGATAACTACGCCGTATGGGTAGCCCTTCGGGAGTATATGGACGGAAGAATGCTGTACAAGGTGATTCGCGAGGGTAACTATACCAACCCGCCGAAGCCCTTCGGTCTTTTCATGCGCTATTGTAACACGCTCCCCCTCTCAAGCCAGGCGGCGACTATGAAAAAATTCATGAGAGCGGTAAAGATATTGCTTGAGCGGGGCGAAACGATTCTGATATACCCCGAGCAGAGCATGTGGTGGAATTACAGAAAGCCAAAGCCTATGCAGGACGGCGCTTTTTCGCTCGCGGTACGAGCAGGCAAGCCAATAGTCCCGATTTTCATCACTATGGAGGATAGCGATATTCTCGATGGGGACGGCTTTTTCGTACAGGAATACACGATAAATATCCTGCCCGCTATATATCCGCCACAGGGTCTTTCCAACGTGGAAGCTAGGGAGAAGATGAAAAAGGAGAACTACGACGCCTGGGTAAAGACCTACGAGGATTTTTATCAGAAAAGGCTCGTCTACGCTGAGGAATGAAGCTGTATTTATCAATTATCGGGGCGGCTATGCTGATTATTTCCGCCGTGAATATCTTTTTCGGAATTGGCGCGTGGTATTTCGTGCTACTCGCTGTCGTATGGTGCACGCTTCTTCAATTCGCTCTCGACGGACTCATAGCGATAATAATTAACAAGATGCCCGACGGGTGGTTCGCTATCGATAACCCTCACTATCGGGTGACCGAACGGGAAAGAGAGCTGTACAAGAGGCTGAACGTAAGGCGCTGGAAGGACAAGGTCTGGGAGCTTGGGTGGCTTGGCGGCTTCAGCAAAAGGGAGCTTCGTGAGCCGGGAAGCCTTTCCTACCTCGAAAAATTCATTATCGAGTGTAACAAGGGTGTTCTTACTCACAGGCTTTCCTATCCCGTCGGCTTTCTGGCTATGCTCACTCTGCCGGGTATTATGCCCATGACGATAGCTCTTCCTGTCGCGGTAGTGAATTTGTTTTTAAATATCCTGCCCACTATCGTGATAAGACACAACACACCCTATCTCTTGTCTGCCTATAAGAGAATCGAGAAAAAGCAAAAGCTGAATAACGCTAAAACAGGCGGCGTCCTCTAGACGCCGCCTTAACTATTCGCGCTCGTTTCTATAATAATTTTCAGAGAAAAAATAAAAAAAGCGAAAACACTAACAAAACTTTAACAATTATGTGCTACAATGTAACTACAAAAGAAAATTTTCCCGGGAGGATAAAATATGTTCAAGATTCTGGTTGTCGAGGACGACAGAGAGCTGAATCGCTCGGTGTGCTCCTTCCTTAATAATTCCGGATATGAGGCGGTGGGCTGTCTTGATGCCGAGGGAGCCTACGACGAGCTGTACAAGAGCACCTTTGACCTTATCGTGTCGGATATTATGATGCCGAGGATAGACGGCTTCGAGCTTGCAAGGACTGTCCGCTCGCTCAACAACGATATTCCTATTATCTTCATAACCGCCCGCGACGATTTCGCCTCCAAGCAGAGAGGATACCGCCTCGGTATCGACGATTATATGACAAAGCCCATCGACCTTGACGAGCTGCTGCTGCGCATTGGCGCTCTGCTCCGCCGCTCCGGGATTGCATCGAGCCGTCGGATAGAGATTGGTGGGTTCGTTATGGACGCGGACGAGAGATGCGCCACGCTGGACGGCGAGGAGATACCCCTGACGGCGAGAGAGTTCGACCTTTTATTCAAGCTACTCTCCTATCCGAAAAAGACCTTCACCCGCACGCAGCTGATGGACGAGTTCTGGGACGTAGACACGCAGACGAGCACGAGGACGGTCGACGTGTATATGACGAAGCTGCGCGCCAAGCTTTCCGGCTGTGAGTACTTTGAGATACAGACCGTCCACGGTCTTGGCTACAAGGCGGTGATAAAATGAAAAACGAAAACACCACAAGAAGGGTTTTAAACACGGTAAGCAGCTTTTTTATCTTCTTTCTGCTTGCCGCCCTCGTGACCACCTCTTGTATTATGCTTTTCATCTCGACCCTTCAGGGCTCTATCGGCAGAAGGTTCACCGAGGAGGAGATTGCAGTCGCCGCCAAAATAACGATGCTCAACGTTATTCTTCTGAGCGTCGGTATGGCTATCACGGATTACCTGCGCAGAAAATATACGGTTGAGCGCCACGTTAAGAGAATTGCCCAGGCTACCTCTAAGATGATAGAGGGAGATTTCAGCGTTCGGATTGAGCCTATTTCAAGGTTCGGCTCGGACGATAGCCTCAACGAGATTATCGACTGTATCAACAAAATGGCGGAGGAGCTGTCGGGGGTTGAAACCCTGCGCGCAGATTTTATCGCCAACGTTTCCCACGAGATGAAAACACCCCTTTCGGTAATGCAAAACTACGGCACTCTCCTGCAGCTGCCCGAGCTATCTGAGGAAAAGCGCATAGAATATGCCAAGGCTATAACAGACGCCTCGCGCCGCCTTGCCGATATGATGACGAATATTCTCAAGCTGAACAGACTCGAAAACCAGAGGATTTATCCAAATCCCTCGACCTTCGACCTCGGAGAGCAGCTCTGCGAGTGTCTGCTCCAATATGAGAGCGTATGGGAGAGAAAGAATATCGAGATACAGACCGATATAGCCGAGGGAGTGTTCGTTTCCGCTGATGAGGAGCTGCTCTCGCTCGTGTGGAACAATCTTTTTTCCAACGCCTTCAAGTTCACCGATGACGGCGGAAGGGTCAGCCTCTCACTCTTTTCCGACGGAGAATATGCTACGGTCAGAATATCTGACACGGGGTGCGGTATGAGCGCGGAGGTTGGCGCTCACATCTTCGAAAAATTTTATCAGGGCGACACCTCTCGCGCGACACAGGGCAACGGTCTTGGGCTTGCGCTGGTCAGGCGCGTTATTGATATTATGCAGGCGGAGATAGGAGTCGAGAGCGCGGTTGGCGTCGGTACAACCTTCACCGTCAGAATCAGGAGGTGTGAAAATGGACCTAAGGAAGCTCGGTAAGGCTCTGCTCTTTCCACATATCGCCATTATCGCTCTTCTGACACCCATCTCGCTGGTACTGCTCGTGGGCTCTATGGTCTTTGTCGGCGTGGAGTCCCCTGTTGCAATCGCTTCCTACGTGCTTTCTGCCTACACCCTCACGGTGTGGTGCTTCAGGCTACCGAATATCATTCGCTTTTTGAGAAGACTGAAAAACGAAAATAAGCTTGCAAAAAGATGGAAAAATGATACACGCCTACGGGTTAAGGTGTCTCTTTATGCCTCCTTCTCCTGGAACGCTCTGTACGGCGCGTTTCAACTTTGGCTAGGCTTCTATCACGGAACCTTCTGGTTCTACTCACTCGGCGCGTACTACGTTTGTCTTGCTGTAATGCGCTTCTTTTTAGTCGGGCATACCAGAAAATATCAGCCCGGCGAGAGGCTTCGGGGAGAGCTTGTGAAATACCGCGCCTGCGGCTGGGTTTTTCTCATAATGAACCTGGCGTTGACGCTTATTATCTTCTTCATGGTGTACTGGAACAGAACCTTCGAGCATCATATGATAACCGCCATAGCTATGGCGGCATACACCTTCACCTCGCTGACCCTCGCTATTATCAACGTTGTAAGATACAGACGGTATAACAGCCCCGTCTATTCGGCATCGAGGGCAATCAGCCTGGCGGCGGCTCTGGTATCCGTGCTGACGCTGGAATCCACGATGCTTACCACCTTTGGCGGCGAGGATATGACCGCAGAGACGAAAAAATGGCTGCTCGGTGCGACGGGCGGCGCGATTTCCATAATGATAATTGCCGCGGCAATTTATATGATAGCCTTCAGCACGAAAAAGCTTAATCAATTAAAATCAGAGGTAGAAAATGGACAATAACAATCAGGAAAGCAGCGGATTTTCCTATACCTACTCTGCCAGGGAGCAGGCAGAGCTCAGGCGCATCCGCGATAAATACACACCTCCCACAGAAACAGAAAGCAAGCTGGAGCTACTCCGCAGGCTTGACGCGAGTGTCACCCGTAGAGCGCAGGCTGTGGCTCTCTCGCTCGGCATACTGGGCGCGCTTATTCTCGGCTTAGGAATGAGTCTTATTATGACGGACCTTGCCAAAAATCTCGGCATCGGAAGCAATACCGCGATGATTGTCGGCATCACGGTCGGAGTCGTCGGCGGCGTCCTCGCGAGCCTCGCTTATCCCGTCTATAACGCTGTCACCTCTGCTATGCGAAAGAAGCTCGCTCCGGAGATTATCGCGCTCGCCGACGAGCTTATGAGCTGAGCCAAAAGCAAGAGTAACCGTTCGCCCGGGAGGTTGTTTTTTTATGTAGGGGGGGTTGACTTTTGCGAAAAGTGTGATATACTATAAAGCGTGAGCAACGTGTTTGCATTTGCATTCTTCAATGGGCGTCGAAAGCTTAGCCCGTGGGACGTTGTTCACTTTTTTATTTCCCGTGGTATTTCCACGGATATTTTTTTCCAAAATGTTTCTTTTTATCATGTCTGACGCGCTTCGCTATGTACATAGGATTTTTATCACGTTTATTAGGATTCGGATTGACTACCTCATTCAGATGTCTACCGTCACGTTCAGAATGCATTACCTTACGGTATTTATATTCACTATCCGAATGCTCGGATACTATCAAAGCCGGATGCCCAGACTTAAGATAATATCTGAAGTGGGGAAATGTTTCTTTTTTGAATCCTATGTTTTTACCCAGCTTATTCTTTTTGTTGGCGATTTTTTCCCACCTCCTATAAGTGTATTTGCATATCTCCTTGAAACTCGATTTAAAGGCTCCCATAATGCAGCTTGTTTCAACCTCAAGCTCCACGTTGTTATCCAAATCAATGATTGTTACTTTGTACATTTTTCTTTTTCCTTTCTTTTTAAGATAAATTTGCAAGAGTAACCGTCCGCCCGGGCGGTTAATTTTTTATAGGGGGTTGACATTTGTTGAAATTATGATATAATAATAATGTCATCCGCGTTTAACGCATATTTGACCAGGATATTTTATATCCGAAGAAGAGGTTGGAAACAACCTCTTATTTTTTTAATGCCAATACATTTTTTTCTGATCCCATTTATTCAATCGAGTTTTCGTCTTAACAAGATACCTCTCTTGAATAGGTTTTCCCTTAAGAGTTTTTCGAAAAGTACGTTTTTCAAGTCCGCTCGATTCAGGAATATCGGGGTATTTTTCAATGGGAATAACATCTTTACGTTTTCCATTCTTGTCATAAAGAGATGTAATCCTACGAACGTGCATTTCATTTGGATTATTATTCAATGCAACAATTCTAAGCTTATCGAAAGCTGTTCATCAATAGGTCCAATGTAATTACAATAAAGATAACTTCGTAAATTCTTATCGCTATCATAATACTGTGCCATCGTAATAAAACAATTTTCTGTCGAGCTTAAATAAGATAATTGATCCATCCCCATTGATGCCAGATCATCACGTACTGACGACGTTGTAATATCTACATCATTATAATAAGTAAACGTCGCAGTTTCCGCCGGAACGGCAAAGGCGGAGAGCATTACCTCTCCGCCCAGCACCATAAGCAGCAAGAGGCACACCAGGGATAGTATTTTCTTTTTCTGCATTCATGCCTCCTTTGGTTTTATAGCATTTGCTATTGACTTTTTTATTTTTCGTGGTATAATGTCCCTGTAGATGATTCTCGCTGCCGCATCCTTATGCGGAAGTGTCGCCTCGGCGACCGTGACGAAAGGGCAAGATTTTGCCAAATCATCTACTTTTTCTTTTTCTTACCAGCCTTAAGTTTTTTCAATATTGCCATATCATCCTTATGTATACGATATTTTTCATCTGGTAGCTGGTACTCTGATTTGGGTCTCGGTTCCCGAAAAGGAACAGCGTAGGTTTTACGGCGATTCTCGTCCGGATCAACGTTATGCTTGAGAGGAACGTTTTCTTCACCACGCGTCGTTTTACTCGAGGTGAAATGTATGGAAAGGTGGATTCATTTTGAAGGGCAAAGCCTTAAAAACCATCGACGTTGTCTGCGTCGTTCTTGAGCTTATCTTCGAAATTGTTTTACTACCCGCCAAAGTCGTTAAAGCAATTTTGAATATAATAAGCATAACCACAAAATAAATTTGCAAGAGTAACCGTCCGCCCTGGCGGTTGTTTTTTTATGTAGGGGGTTGACTTTTGCTGAAATTATGATATAATAAGTACAGAATTCAAGCGCAGGCCGTTTAATAAACGGAAATCGGGAGGAGACTCCAAAATTGCTTGGATTCTTTTTTACTTGTTAGACTTTTCATAATGCTTGTTAAATTTATGTCTTTTCTTACGGTCCGCATTGCTCATACGCCATACGCCCTTCGGCTTATCCTTCAAATAAGAATTTAATTCCCAAACAGGAACACTAAAACGTGATTCTCTTTTTGATGATTTAGACGGGTTTGGATTATGGCGTAATTTTTCGGTAGGCTGTCCATAAAACTCTTTAGAATGAGTTATTATGTTTATTTTTGACCTCTTTTTATGACGTACAGTTACATAAGCAATATGACCTTCACCCCGAGGATTCACCACCTCGAGATTTTTATTGTACCTAAATTCGTTTTTTCGTAAATATTTGTTTTTAGAGATTTTTCTCACCTCCTATAAGTGTATTTGCATATCTCCTTGAAACTCGATTTAAAGGCTCCCATAATGCAGCTTGTTTCGACCTCAAGCTCCACGTTGCTGTTATCCAAATCAATGATTGTTACTTTGTACATTTTTCTTTTTCCTTTTTTTAAGATAAATTTGCAAGAGTAACCGCCCGCCCGGGAGGTTATTTTTTATGTAGAGGGTATTGACAACGCACCTGCGTTGTGCTATAATTACGGACGTAACGATCGCTTCTTTTGAAGCTGGCTGATGCTTTCGCAAGAAAGACGTTTGGCACGGTCGTTACTTTTTTCTTTTATTAAGATATTTTTGCTTCGCACGTTCTCCGTACATTTTTGCTTGAGCGTAATCCTTTTCGGTCATTTTTGCACTGCGTGGACTATCGTAATTTTTCATTGAATCGACGGTGCCTTGCCTACGTAAGAATGACGTCTTCCCGTTACCGAGAACGTCCGTTTCGCACTTATAGTTAGTTGAATTGCGCCCTTTTTTCGGCTGCGAAGTCAACCCCACGGAAACGTGCTTATCCTCGATATCATCAAGGATAAGGTGCTGATGCCCTCCCTTCTTGTCAGGATGCCTTTTCAATATAACCGGCACAAGCTTCTGACGAACGTGTTTTCCGGTTTGTTTAATTGACTTGTTTCTTTTTACCGTTTTTCAGCTCTGCTCAGCCTCTTACCGCGAAAGCTCTGCGCAGTGAAAACATCCTTATGGTAATTTTCTTTAGCAGAAGCTTGAGCGCCGCCGCGGTCGTTCCAATAGTAAGCCAAATTCTAATGGGCCAACTGGGACTTTTCAAATTTTGTTTTTGCCATTTTTTATATCTCCTTATTGATTTTTTGATTTTTGAGTGTTATACTGAAAGAAAAATGAGAGGTGGGTTATGAGATTGTACGCATTGCTATCAAGAGTAAGTCCAGATGATATATCTGACATTTCCGGAGGCGGTATCAATTTTTCAACTACCGAATTTATAATTGGTTTGCTATTAGGCATAATAGGAACTTTACTTATCATGTATGCAATAAAAATCACAAAGAATTAAAAATAAAAAAGGTGAGATATGATTCAATATTTTAAGTTATTTAACGCAATAGATACACCAACTGATACATTTACAGGGAATTCTGCGCAAATTGAAATAAACCAAGGTATGCATCTACCAAGCTTATTCATAGGAATAATAATTGGAATAGGAATAGCATCGGTTATTTGGTTAATTATTGTTTTACTTAGAAATAAAAAATCTTAAGAGCGAACAATCAGCTTACTACAAAGTAATTTTGCAAGAGTAACCGTCCACCCGGGCGGTTATTTTTTATCTAAGGGGTTGACTTTTTAGAAAACTATAGTATAATAATAGCGTCATCTTGTTTGACACCAGGTACAATAGTATCTGAAGCGGGAACCGTGATATGTGGTTGCCCGCATTTTTTATTTGTATTTTGATGGAATAATTTTACGCATATCCCATTTATTCAAACGTGTTCTTGTTTTTTTCAAGAAGCGCTCTTGAATGGGATCACCGGTGCGAGAGCCTTACAACCGTGACAATTCCCGATCGCATCACTCTCATTGGCGGCGGAATAACTGAAGTCAACTTATATTAACCGTTTTTGTCATCGAGGTTGATTATCCGGTTAATATCGCGAGTAATTTATCCCTAATAAAACAAAGCGCCCGTCGTATCGGGCGAAACCAAACAAAAAAGAGCGGAGGTACTGATGACACAGCCTCCGCTCAATATTTCACTGAAAATAATAGTTTTATCTTGTAGCAAGGGGTCTATTCCACAGGGGCGCCTTCCTCTGCGCTCTCTTCTTCCCTTTCTTCCTCGTCAATCTCCTCGGTGACAACAGAGCCCTTTTTTGAAAGGCTCGCTACTCGCGTGCGAAGCCAAGCAATACCCCACTTCGCATCGCCGATAAAGTTTTTACCGTCGAAAATCATAGAAACGAGAAAAGAAAGAGGGGTTACGAGAATAAATACCGGGAATATCATCCAGAACCACGGCCAATATTTCTGCTGACCCGCATATTGTCCGACGGGTATTGTTTTAAAGAAATCGGGGCAAAACAGCGCTAAGAAATTTCCTATCGGCTCGTTGTTGCCGGGGCCCCAGATATACGAGGAGTTCTTGAAATTAATGTCGAACATATCGCCATCTCTCACGGGAATAAAGCCCAGCTCGCTCTGGAACAGCTGATTCAGCATAATGAACAGCATCACAAGCAAAAGTCCCACGGGCGCTGAGAAAACGCGCTTGTACGAGGGTCTGTGATGGCCGAGTATAGCGGAAAGAAGCGGAACTGCCATAAGCATCCAGTGGTGATAATAGAAGCGCACGATGTCCCAGAATTCAGCAAGCTGATTAGTCTTTGCAAGCGGCTCCTCGGGATAAACCAAGGCGATAAATCCGCTGAGAACGCCTATAAAGAACATATAATCCCTGACCTTCTTGTTCTTTGAGAAAAAGAAAAACGGGAAAAGCGCTATATTCGCTCCGCAGATATTAACGAACCAGGAGTCGCGGAGCATTCGCGCCTCGTCAACCGAATACGGCGGAATGTAAACCTTTAAAAAATGGAGCAGAAGACCAAAGGCAAGCAAAGAAAACAAAACCCCTCTTTGTACCTTATAGCTCGCTCTCCTTAATGCGAAATACAAGCCAACGATAGCTCCCGCCGACAGCGCCAGCCAGAGAAAATACCAACCGTTGAACATCTCAATAACCATAAATACCTCCTAAATGCCTTGATGTCAACAACCTTGTGTCAATTCAGAGCGGCTGAAAAATCTCGAAGCTCCACTCTGCATAAAGTTTAGCACAGTATTTTTTCATTTCAATAGAATTTAACATTGTTTAATATCCTAAATATTATTAAATGACAGGCATTTCGACAATGTGAGCGGAAGATTAAGCCTAAAACGACGGTTTTCCGCAAGAAAAAGCGATAAAAATGGACAAAAAGCGATAAAAAAGCGATAATAAAGGAATAAAAAAGAGATAATAAAAAGAAAAACGGAAAATTTGAAAAAAATTTATTTTACCTATTGACAAACCCACTTTTTTGTTGTATAATAAGCGAGCGAAACAAGCACGGCTCGTTGGTCAAGCGGCTAAGACACGGCCCTCTCAAGGCTGAAACGGGAGTTCGATTCTCCCACGAGTCACCAAAGAAAACAGGACACCATTCGGTGTCCTGTTTTTCTTTCCTTTGGGTGACCCGTGTGGAGAATCGCTTCGCGCCGCAGTGCGAAGCCTAAGGCGCGGAGTTCGAGTCACTGCCTCGTCGCTTCACTGTGGGAAGCCTTGCAAGACGAGGCAGATTCTCCCACGCAACAGGACACCAAATGGTGTCCTGTTTTTCTTTCCTTTGGGTAACTCATCTTGTATCAAGACAATCACACGCCACGGTGCCAAAACTAATTTTTGCTCTTAAAGATTTTTTATTAGAAGTTCTTTGTATTTTTCCAAAAGTCTTGTAATTTTGTCTTTTCTGTGGTATAATAAATATGCCTAACAAAACTGAATATTTTATTTTTGCGGTATTTTCTCTCTATGGGATATTTATACCCTTTTTTAGCCATAATCATTTTTAGAATTTGGTAAAAGCGCGAATTCCACTAAATGATTATGGTGAGATATACCAAAAATTTATTTAGTTTTGTTAGGCGACAATCGGGGTTTGCGTTTTTCGGAGCGTTGACTACGGTTGACTCTCTTTTTATTTATATTTAACTTTTGGAGGTAAATAAAATGAAAAAAATCTTATCGGTACTACTTAGTTTGATTATGCTTTTTTCTATTGTTGCTTGTGATAATGGGGGGACTGGTATTGAAAATGATGAAAAATCACATAATTTTTATGTGGGCGAAACAATGAGTTATGATGATATTGATGTTACCGTAGACTCTATATCAGAAACCCGATATTCAATTTCCTCCACCAATGAAAATGGGTACACAATTAAAGTAACATTTACATTAAAGAACAATAAGACTGAAGAATTTTCGGTAGACGATGATTGTTTTTATATTAGAACTGAAGATAAAAATGAAAAATATACAACAGAGCAATTTCTGTTTTATAGAAGTATAATAGCGGGCGGGCAAGAAACTTTTTGGTTAGAGTTTAAAGTTCCTTATTCTATGGCTGAAAAAAACTATATAATGTATTTTGACTGGGGAATTTTGCATTCTAAACAGAAATATTTTTTATACAATAGAGACGGTTCAAGTGCTATAACAAACGCAAATGGTACAGATAAAGATACTGAATCAGACAAAAACGATCCGGATTATAGTTCTCTTTTTGCTGGCACTTGTCCTATCAAAATCAATGCTACATACTATACATCAGACCAAACATTATCTATACGACAAACTAACCAAGGTGGAAAAACAATTGTTGCCATCAAATATTTAATAGTCGTTTATGATGCGTATGGCGAAATATTGCAAAAGTATGGTTATGGGGCGTCTGCTCTGACTGCAACATACGATAAGTTTAATATAAACTCTGGTGTGAGTTATACAGGAGATTGGAAATTGAACGGCTTTAGCGACGGCAAATCTTTGGATATTTATATATATAGTGTTTATTATTCGGACAATACTGAATGGGGTAATCACGATTTAAATGTTACCGATATAAAAAAATATGCACCCAAAACCCACGTAACAGGCAGATATGCTTAACGCAATATTGATTTGTTCTTTTACTTTTGTTATAATAGTTAATAATACGTTGTAGGTGAAAGCAAATGATAAAAATCGAGGCAAAATTAAAACTCAAAAAACACATATGGAATAATTATGCCAATGGGAGCTTTGATTATTCTTCTTGTCACATCTGTTTTTCTTTTGAGGAAAAGAATAAAGAGCTAGAAATGTTTATTAGCATTTTAACAAAAGAGTCTAGTGAAGAAATTTCTCCCGTTCTTATCGAAATTTTTGACTTTCTATATTTGGCGTGCGGAACAATGCCCTATATTGTTTATTACAAAGAAAATGATGTAGAAAAAGATTTGTCACGTTTTTCGTGCCGCTTTTTCCCATCAAAACAATTTTTCCATAATGAACATTTGATAGATATAAACAATTCAACATTAAATGAAACGACACTCGAAAGCATAAAAAATACTATTAGGAATAAACCCTTTGAGATATTTTGGGCATTTACTGCACTAACATCACAAGCCTATGAAAAGATATATGCCGAACATAAAATAACCTTGTTGCTACAATGCTTTGAAGGGTATATTTTTAACAAAGAAACTAAGTATCAATTGCGTACAGTATCGTTTAAGGAAAGAATTACGGAAATTATTAATGTGTTGTTTGAATATGAGGAAAAATATAATACCGAAATATTAAAAACTTTAACTATCACTAAAGACGATTATTTAAAAGTACTTACTGATACAAGGCATCAATTTTCACATTACATAAGTAAAAACAATTCGTTGAGCGAGGGCAAAGATTATATAATCAATTTTGTTTTATTGCATTACATATTCCGTATTTACCTATTGAGAGAGGTCAATGTTATTCCAAAAGAAAAAAATATAGAAGAATTCTTAAAATCGGTATATGATTGGATAAACTCTTTAAAAGATAACAACTTCAAAGAATATAAGTCAGTTGCTTATAGTATGAATTTAATATTTCAACATTTTAACTAATTAGTGCTATTATGTGGGCGTTACAAACATTAAGAGTGAAATTTTGTGTCTGCGCTGTTTTTCGGCAATAAAAAGAACATAAAACTGGTTCGATTTAGCTTGTGAATGGCTCACCAAAGAAAACAGGACACCATTCGGTGTCCTGTTTTCTTTACTTTGGGTGACCCGTGGTCGAACGAACTCACTGCCACAAGCCAACGGCGAAGTGGCACGGAGTTCGCATACCCCACCCGAAGATCGAAGAGCTCGCTCTTCAGGCACATGGTGATGGTCGTCATTCTTTTCGCTACTCTTATTGAGGACGGCGCGAAAAGAGTATACAGGCTTATCAAGAGAAGCGCCTGACAAAAATCAAATTAAAAAACCTCTTGCGCGGCAGTAGCTCAGCAAGAGGCTTTTTGTATAGTATAGGTTACATTAAGACGCGGTTTTCTTCACACGGGGCGCCGGATAACACAATCCGCCATCGCTTCCCCAATATTTAATACCTCACTGTATCTATGACGCTCGAGCAGCCGCCTTCTATGGACTTATACTTTAATATCTTACCGTCGGCAAGGCAATGCACCTCACATTCAAAGTCGGTATCCGCCTCGTTGCCGAAGACGTAGTAGGTGGTTGTTCTTCTTGTTTCGCTATAGTCAAAGTGGGATGAGGTTGGATGGTGGTAATCACCGTTTGAAAAGGTTTCTACTGCTTCGTATGTTGTCATAGCATCGAAATCCACGGAGCTGCCGCTGAATATAATCTGAAAGCTCCTTCCCACTCCCGAGAAAAGAAGCGCGCCGAGGTTAGTGCTATTATATTCCTTGCTCATATTCGCATTTGAGAGAGTCAGACGCTCAAAGGACTTGCAGCCTCTAAATGCCTCTGTGCCTATCGCTAAAAGATTATTTCCGGTATACACCTCTCTGAGAGCCACGCAATTTTCAAAGGCGCGGTTAAAGATAAATTTGCAGGATTGCGGAAGTATAATCCTTTCTACCGAAGCGCAACCCGAGAATGCAGCAGTGTTGATGGCATAGACGCCCTCAGGCACCTCGACAACAGGCTCCGTTCCCGTATATTTATCAAGGGATTTCTTTCCCTGGTGTACCTCACCGAAAATAAAGCGGTTTTCCATAATTATCTCCTTGGAAATTATCTGTACTTAATTATACCAAACTCTTATCAGCAAGTCAACAAGCTGAATCGAAAATGGATCTCTTTCAGGAAAAAGGACTTTTTTCGCCATCCATCATATAATGATATAGGCGCAGATATAAGCTGCGCTCCAAAATACAGGAGGTTTAAAATGGCAACCTTTTATAACCAGGCAACGCTCTCGTACGGCGGAAATACGGTAATTTCCAACACCACCGAGGCGGAGCTTCTTTCAGGACTTGAAATAGCAAAAAGAGCGATAGGCGCGACCTATACCCCCGGCGGAAATATCATCTATGCCGTAACGGTCAGCAATATGGGCAGCACCGCGTACAACGCGCTTACTGTAACGGACAATCTTGGTGCGTACGCGCTACCCGGCGGCGCGGTCGTCCAGCCCTTAACCTACGTCCAGGACTCTATTCTCTACTATCTTAACGGCGTGTTACAGCCCGCGCCCACGGTTACTGCGACACAGGGTCTCTTAATCGAGGACGTCAGCCTGCCTGCCAACAGCACGGCTACCTTCATCTACGAGGCTGTCGCCAACGAATTTGCTCCCGTCGGACAGGGCGCAACAATAACCAACACCGCGGCAACCAACGGCGGAGCAGGTGTTGGAGAAATTACCGCGTCCGCTACCGTTTCGGTTGAGGAGGCGCCCCAGCTGACAATAGCAAAGGCGGTTTGTCCCGCAGTGCTGACTGACAACGATCTGCTCACCTATACACTCATCGTCCAGAATCTCGGCAACACTCCGATTGTGGCAACCGACGGGGTTATTATCCGCGACGTCTTTAACCCTATACTCTCGGATATCACAGTCACCCTCGACGGCACTGCTCTCGAGGAGGGCACGGGATACACCTATAACGAGGCTACGGGCGAATTTGCAACCACCGACGGCGCAATAACCGTCCCTGCCGCGACCTACACCCAGAGCCCCGCGGGAAGCATAACCACAACCCCCGGCGTTACCGTACTCACCGTCACAGGACGAGTATAATCCCTTATCCCAGACATCCGAGTATACAAAAAGAGGCACAGCTGTGCCTCTTTTCTTTTCAGATTTATCAACCTACATAATATATGAGAAAGAGCGTGAAAAGCGCAGAAAGACACCTTGGGGCACGAAAAAACAAAACAGGGGACAAAAATATAATAAAATAAATATTATACTTGTATTTTATAAGATAGTATGGTACAATTATGTTGAGATTCAGTACACTGAATAAAGTCACTTTCGGGAGAAAACTATGGATTTCACTTTTCTTAACCCTATCGTCAGATCAGCGGCGATCTGGGAGCGCCAATCAAAGAATGAAGAACGAGTCGGCTACGACTCAAGAATAATATACGTTATCTCGGGTGATATAACCGCCACCGTCGGCGGTAAGAAGCTCGGGCATCTGTCCCC
>JAFTST010000034.1 GCA_017467165.1 Clostridia bacterium
GGCTCCACGGGCCCCACGGGCGACCCGGGCGGCCCGGGCGGCCCGGGCTAGCACGGCGACGGCGGCGTCGGCGGCTAAACGAAATATACGAGCCCGACCTTAGCGTTGGGCTCTTTTTATAAGCGCGGCGAGCTTTGTCGCAGAACGAAAGGAAAACGAAATGAAAATATACGATATATCCCAAGAGCTTATCACCTCTCGGGTGTACGAGGGTGACCCAAGACCGAAGGCGGAGAAAATCCGATCCATTGAGCGCGGCGACGAGTATAACCTCACCGCGCTGTCATTCTGCGCCCACAACGGCACGCATATAGACGCGCCAAGCCACTTTCTTCGTGAGGGTGCATCGGTGGACAGCATACCTTTATATAAAACCGTGGGCTACGCCTCTGTCGTGAGTGCGGACGGTGAGATTTCGAGCGAGGAAGCGATGGAAATTCTCGCCCTGGCAAGAAAACACGGTAGTGATGCCGAAAAACGAATACTGATAAAGGGAAGTGCGACGCTGACCGAGAGCGGAGCGGAATATTTCACAGAGCAGGGTATATACCTCATAGCCACCGAGAGTCAATCGGTGGGTCCTGAGTTGGCGCCTATGGCGGTGCATAAGATTTTGCTCGAAAAAGAGGTAGTTCTTCTTGAGGGCGTCAGGATTTCGGGTGTTGAGGACGGCTGCTATTTTCTGTCCGCGGCTCCCATTTCGATAGCGGGCGCTGACGGAGCGCCCTGCCGCGCGATACTTATAGAATTTTAAAGGGGTGATTATTTGTCACATATCAAGACAAGCAGGCTTATCAGCTATATTCTGCGGCACAATCCGGGCGCCTATGGCGTCAGTCTTGACGAGCACGGCTGGGCGAGCGTTGAGGAGCTGATTTCGGGCGTTAACCGTAGCCGCCACCTCACTCGCGAGCTGCTGGAATATATCGTCAGCTCCGACGAGAAGGGAAGATACGCCTTTAACGAGGATAAAACGAAAATAAGAGCCAACCAAGGACACTCCGTGGACGTCGACGTGGAGCTTGAGGAGTGTGAGCCGCCAAAGATACTCTATCACGGCACAGCGACAAAGCACGCGCAGTCCATAGAGGAAAAGGGGCTTATCCCGGGAAGGCGCCTGTACGTGCACCTATCCGCCGACGCAGAAGCTGCCCTGAAGGTAGGCGCGCGCCACGGCGAGCCTATGGTATACAGAGTCGATGCCGAAGCTATGAGTGCCTCGGGATATATCTTTTTCCGCTCGGAAAACG
Source organism: Clostridia bacterium (assembly GCA_017467165.1). Classification (GTDB taxonomy): domain Bacteria; phylum Bacillota; class Clostridia; order Oscillospirales; family CAG-272; genus UBA1740. The sequence continues at coordinate 1,251 of JAFTST010000034.1, forward strand.
GAGTCTGGCTGACGAAAGCCGTTCCTCCGCACTTCCTCATCCGAGAATAGCCTCGCGGCGTTAAAAGCAAGTATATATAAGGAGAGAAGCGAGCCTGTCGCTTCTCCTTTTTTCTTTGAAAAACTCTTGATAAAAGCTTGAAATTGTGCTATACTATTGCAAAATGGGGAAAAATCGATATAAACCACCGTCCCCGAAGGAGAATTCGATGTTATCATCAGCGGAAATAGTACAGCTAATACAGAGCCTGATATGGCTTCTGGCAGGCGTAGGTGTTTTCATTGTAGGAATGAACTTTCTGAGCGATGCTCTTGAAAAGAGCGCGGGAAGCGGAATGAAAAGAATGCTCGGAAAAATCAGCAACAACCGTTTTTCCGGAGTTGGAATAGGCGCGGGAGTCACCGCTATTATTCAGAGCTCTTCGGCAACCTCTGTTATGGTTATCGGTCTTGTTAACGCTGGCGTTATGACGCTTATGCAGGCGACACCTATAATTATGGGCGCCAATATCGGTACTACCATCACGGGTCTTTTGGTTGCGCTGAAAAACGATTATTTCAATATGCTTATGTATCTTCTCGCCTTTGCAGGCGTTATGATGGGATTTTTCAAGAGCGAGAAGATTAAAATCGCGGGCAGTCTTTGCTCGGGACTTGGACTTATTTTCGTAGGACTTAACGTTATGAGCAGCGAGGCGGCGTTTGGCAATCCGCTCGTCGAGGCTCTTTTCACTGAGATATTCAAGGCTATCGATTTTCCTCTGCTTCTCATTCTCGTAGGCGTTATTTTCACCGCGCTGATTCAGAGCTCCTCTGCCGCGACGGGTGTAGTTATCACTATGGTTGGCACGGGCGTGATGCCGCTTGAGCTTGCTATGTTTATTATACTTGGCGCGAATATCGGTACCTGCGTTACCGCGCTTCTCGCCTCCGTCGGCGCAAATGCAAATTCAAAGCGAGTTGCCCTTATTCACTTCACATTCAACCTTATAGGAACGGCTGTTTTCACCGCTCTTATCTGGATTTTCAGAGAGCCCGCGGTAAATCTGTTGGTTTCTATGTTCCCGGGCGAGGACCCGATGTCGCTCCAGATGCGCGTCTCGGCATTCCACGTTATCTTCAACGTTACAACCACCCTTGTTCTTCTCCCCTTTGTCAAGCAGCTGGTTGATTACTCCTGCTTGGTTATCAAGGATAAGAAGACAGAGGAGGAAATCCGCGCTCTCAGATACGTCGACGATCGACTTCTCTCCACACCTCCCGTCGCGCTTATGCAGGTGAAAAAAGAGATGGATTATATGCTCGGTCTTGTCGAAGGGAATATGAATCTCGCCTTTGACGCTATTGAAAACGATACCCTCGAGCACGGTGACGAGCTGAGAGAAAACGAGGCGATAATCGACTTCACCAACGGCGCTCTGACGAAGTTTCTTATCAACCTTTCCACAGTCGCCTCGCAGAGCGACGAGCGGGTTATAGGCTCATACTTCCACGTGCTTAACGACATCGAGCGTATCGGCGACCACGCTGAGAACTTCTTTGAGATTGGCGAGGAAATGCTCGGCAAGGATATAGAGTTTTCCGAGCTTGCGATTGCAGAAATCAAGAAAATGCGCCTCATCATTATGAAAATGCTCGAAATATCCAAGGACGCCTTCGAAAATCTCAACAAGGACAGGCTCTCCGAGCTTATCGAGCTTGAAAATCAGGTTGACTCTATGAAAAAGGAGCTTACCGCGAGCCACTTCTCCCGTCTTGCAGAGGGTAACTGCAGTATGGACGTCAGCCCATACTATTCATCGGTTATCGCAGGACTCGAGCGTGTCGCCGACCACCTTGTCAACGTCGGTTACAGTATTATCAACCCCATCGGCTCGGAAAAGGATAATTAATATACTACAACAGGAAAAGCACCGACCGAAGTCGGTGCTTTTTTTGACTCTCTAGGCCTTCCTTCTTTTTCCCGCCCGCGTCAGATCGTAGCTTATATCAAGCAGCCAGATAACCGTATCGGAGTCGCACTCCGAAAGGGAAAGGGTGAGCCAGTGAGTCTTGTTCATATGGTAGGCTCGGTAGATACCCACCTCAACCCCCGCGAGCGATTCTATTACCTCGGGCGCGCATTTGAGGTTGACGACGTCCGTTTTCGCGTCGTTCGATTTTCCGAGCTTTTTCTCGCTTATATTCATAGCGAGAGCGAACCACCTGCCTCCCTCGTGGCGAAACACCCCCGTTACCAAATCGTCCTCAAAGGGATAGTCAGCCCTCACGCCAAATCTGTCAAGTACAATTTTCTCAAATTCTTCCCGCGTCATAATACCGCCTCCACGTTGATAACAACATTTTATCACATTCCAAGGCGGTTTTCAAGACATGTCAATGCAACAAATAGACCCCATGGGTTGAAAAGGTGAAAAAAGATATTATATACGAATACACCCTTGCTATCGCAAGCCCTTGTTGATTATGCCCGCTCTGTGCCTGTGGTATGCCCCCCCGTTTCGCTTCGCGAACGAGAGTTCGTCCCATCTGACTGTGGAAAAAACAAGAACACCCCCACGGAGTGTCCTTATTTTTTGTGAAAGAGCAGTAAAAAGGTGTGTAGATGTAGGTAAGAACAGTAAAAAGGTGTGTAAGTCGGTGCGATAAACCACAAATTAGATGATTATTTCGATACATACCACGCTTGTTTATTATATTCATCCCATTCTATGCTTACATTTTTAAAGTTAAAGCAAACTGTAAAAAATGGATCTTTTGACATTGCATCAATAAAATAGGTATTTGGCTCTTTTTCACCTAAATCAAATATTGTTAGACCGTTTTTCAATTGTTCTAAAAAACGAGCACGTGCATACTCGTCGGTTAAAATAATCTGTGGTTCGGTAGGATGAAGCTCGCCGTGTTCGTCTTGTTTCCAGGCTACCCCTGGTTCATAGGACAACAAATTGAACTCTTCAAAGGTAATGTAGGCAAGGTTGATTTCCATATCGGTTACATGTTGGTTTTGCTCTGCGTCTTTATGAATATTTAAGTAAATTGCCTTAACTTTTAAGCATTTGTTGTCAAAGATCTCAAGTGCAAATTCTGCATCATGAAATTCGAAATCAGAGAGTTTATTAACAGAAATGTATTTCATACAATTGCACCCCTTTGTCAAATTTAATGTTGTTGAAATTATTATACCATAATTTTGTAAATAAATCAAGGCATAGCCTTGTATATCATCAATTCCGCAAGGAATTGCATATCATCA
>JAFTST010000035.1 GCA_017467165.1 Clostridia bacterium
AAGTTCGGGATGATAGTCTTTCTCCTTAATATAAGTCTGTAAATACTTAATTGTTGTTTTGCCATCCATATAGCTTATATCCTCGTCAAATTCTTATTTATCGTTCAGTTTATTATAGCACAAATTTCGCATTTTTTCAATATATTAGCCTGCCGTATAACGAAAAAACCTTGGTAATATCTATCGTTCCGTTGATAGACCTTTCGTTCCGTAGTTGTTTCAGTTAAAAGAAAAAAGGTTCAATACTTTTGTATCAAACCTTTGCTTTTCTTATGGTGCGGGAGATGTCGCTCGTTGAAAAACGATTGATAATCGTTTTTAGAGCGAAGACCGAAGACTTTGGATGAGGTCTGTCCCGTTTCCCCTCGGGGTAAAGACAAACAAAGCTATAATATACATCTCTTTAAAGCAAAAAAATAAAGACCAAGATTACCCTGGTCTTTACCCTGGTGCGGGAGACGGGACTTGAACCCGTACGTCGAAGACACACGCCCCTCAAACGTGCGCGTCTGCCGATTCCGCCACTCCCGCGTCAACGATGGTATTATACTACTTTTTTTCCTGATTGTCAATAGGTTTTTTCATTTTTTTGAAAAATTTTTTCTTGTAATTTTTCCTGCCTTTTCTGTCGGGAAATTAGGGTTAATATACTTCCATTTTTTCATCAGAAGATGAAAAAATCGGGCAAGCGCACATATCTGATAACGGCGCTCGCCCGATGGCGCGTGGATTTTCTGTTATTCCCTATCAGTCATAGAGTGGATATTTTTCGCACAGAGCTCTGACTCTGTTTTTGACCTCGTCAGCATTTTTCTCAAAATCAGAGAGTGTCAGATGGATAAGAGTCGCTACCTCCCTCATATCCTCGGCTGTAAATCCGCGAGAGGTAACTGCAGCAGTGCCAAGTCGGATACCGCTTGTAACAAATGGCTTCTGCTTATCAAAGGGTATCGCATTTTTGTTGCAGGTTATGCCTACCTCATCAAGAAGGTGCTCTGCTTCCCTTCCCGTATCTACCTTCATTCCCGTGAGGTCAACGAGCATAAGGTGGTTATCCGTGCCGCCCGAGATAAGACGAAAGCCATAGGACACAAGAGTGTCAGCAAGGACTGCTGTATTTTCAATTATTCTCTTGGCGTACTCCTTAAACTCAGGCTTTAACGCTTCGCCAAAGCAGACAGCCTTCGCCGCTATCGTGTGCATAAGAGGTCCACCCTGAGTGCCCGGGAATATAGCCTTATTGATCAGCTTGGCAATTTCTTCGTCATTTGTGAGGATAAGACCGCCGCGAGGACCACGAAGGGTCTTGTGAGTTGTCGTTGTGGTGACGTCTGCATAGGGTACGGGCGACGGGTGCAATCCCGCTGCGACGAGTCCCGCGATGTGCGCCATATCCACCATAAGATACGCGCCAACCTCCTTCGCTATCTCTGAAAAACGGGCAAAATCTATAACTCTCGGATAAGCGGAGGCTCCTGCGAGAATGAGCTTGGGCTTGCATTCAAGGGCAAGGCGTCTGAGCTCGTCATAATCTATCGTCTCGGTTTTTTCGCTGACGCCGTATGACACTATATTCCAATACTTTCCCGACATATTGACGGGCGAGCCGTGAGAAAGGTGTCCGCCGTGAGCAAGATTCATCGAAAGAACGGTATCACCGGGGGTCAGAAGCGCGTAGAAAACAGCCATATTAGCCTGTGCGCCAGAGTGGGGCTGAACGTTGGCAAAGGACGCGCCAAAGAGCTTTTTCGCTCTCTCGATAGCAATCGACTCAACTACGTCGACGTGCTCACAGCCGCCGTAATATCTCTTTCCGGGATAGCCCTCGGCATACTTATTCGTGAGAATGGTACCGTTAGCCTCCATTACCGTTTCTGACACGAAGTTTTCCGACGCGATAAGCTCTATCTTGTTTCGCTGTCTGTCACGCTCGCTGATAACTGCACAATACAGCTCGGGGTCGTTCTTTTTTAAAAGCTCATATTCTCTCATTGGTACCTCCAAATAATAGGTTTAATATATTTTATCATATTCACAAATATATGTCAATTCATAAGTAAGACAAAAAACATCTTGAAAGATGGAATAAAAATTGATATAATATATATGAAGTAATATAGAAAAGGAGCTTGATAATGAGGGATTTAACTGTTGCAATATGTATTGATGACAGAGGCGGTATGATGTTTAATAAAAGACGCCAAAGCCGCGACAGAGTACTGATACAGGAGCTGGTTGAGAGCGTTGAGGGAAAGATATATATAAATAGCTATTCGACTCTGTTATTTGAGTCGCACAGGGACCGCGTTGAAATAACCGAAAATCCGCTCGTGGAGAGTCCTTTGGGTGCGGTATGCTTCATTGAAAATCTGCCGCTTGCACCCTACCTTATGGACATATCGACTCTTATAGTATATAAGTGGAACAAGAAATATCCATCCGACGTCCGTCTTGATATTGATATCATAAAGGATGGCTTTAAGCTTCGGGAAACGAAGGAGTTTCAGGGCTCGTCGCACGACAAAATAACGAAGGAGATATACATAAGATGAAAAAGAGGGTAAATTCTATACTGCGGCTTTCGGTAATAGCGCTACTGCTTTTCGCAGTGCTGATGCTCTCGGGGTGCGAGGTAATAAACGGTATAATCGACAACCTTCTTGGCAACACACCTGCCCCACCGTCCGTCTCTCTTGACTCTATACCCGAATTTGACGGAAGGACTCCCTACGTTATAATTAACGAGAATATACCTTTTTTCACAGAGGATGAAAAGGTAACGAAATCCTATGAGGAATACGGAGAGCTCGACTCGCTCGGAAGATGCACGGTGACTGTGGCGTGCATTGGAAAGGACTTGATGCCAACCGAGGAAAGAGGCAGTATCGGACAGGTTAAGCCATCGGGGTGGCAAACAGTTAAATACGACGTTGTCGACGGAAAATATCTGTATAACCGCTGTCACCTGATAGGTTATCAGCTGACGGGAGAAAACGCGAACAAAAACAATCTGATAACAGGCACGAGATATCTAAATATCGACGGTATGCTTGACTTCGAGGATATGGTTGCTGACTATATCAAGGAAACGGGTAACCACGTGATGTACAGGGCTACTCCTATTTTTGAGGGTAATAACCTTGTAGCCTCAGGCGTTTTGATGGAGGGGTGGTCTGTCGAGGATAACGGTGACGGTATATGCTTCTGTATATACGCATATAATGCACAGCCCGGAGTACAGATTAACTACAAAAACGGTGACAGCTGGCTGACAGGAGAGACACCGCCCGCGGATGATGAAGGAGCTGATGAAGGAGCGCCCACCACAGATATATTCTACATACACGTAAACTCAAAGAAGTTCCATATTATTAGCTGCAGATATGCTAGCGGCGAGAACGTCATAGAGTATGAGGGAACAATCGAGGACCTTATCGCAGACGGATACGTCCCTTGCCAGATCTGTCAGAAGGACGGAGATAATTAATAGAAATGCGCAGATGCAGTATTCGCATCTGCGCATTTTTCACGCCTTGAATTCAATGGAAATAACACCGTGCTCCAGGATTTCTACTTCAGAATATCTATTTAACATATCTTTAGTCAAATAACCGGGGCTGACGTCAAAAAAGCCAAGCTCCTCGGGCGAATAATCGTCCTCTGCAAAGGCGAAGCTTTCATACATATGTAAACGATTAATTACAAAGGTGAGGCTTTTAGCGCTACCCGTGTCGGAGAATTTAATTTTATCGCCCGGAATCAAATCAGCGAGGGTATCTTTGTCAAGTGTCAGATAGACGTGTGTTCTGTCCTTTTCAATTCTTCTATATTCCTCAGAGTCAAGCTGAATATCAAATGTCTTTGGTACTGTGATGAGGTCCTCAACCACCAGAACGTTTATCCTACCCGTAGATATCGCAGAGCCGTCTATCGCTATGAGATTTTCGCCACGGAATATGCTAGTATCGTACTGCTCTCTTGAGGTATCAAACAAAGAGCCGTAGTACGCGCTACTGTGCCCTACTACAAGCGTTTTCCCGTCGGGGATGCTTATATGCTTGTATTTCTTGTACCACCTGATCCAACGCGCCGCCGCCCACTTCTTTCTGTTGGCATATCTGAAATCAGAATAATCAGCATCCTCCGGCAAAAATCCGTGAACGAAGATATAATTTTCGCTCTCGAAATAATCCTGCATATTTTGAATATGCCTTATCAGCATTTCAGCTGTTTTTCTCCCCGAGCTCTCAAATATATCGAGCATACCTCCGCCGTGATAGCGCGGAAAGAATTCGCATATTGTTATATCCGTTCCATTGATAGTTTGATGGTCTGTTACTCTGCCCGAGGTAATTGAGGCGTACAGTATATCCTCGTGGTTTCCTCTGATAAGCACCTTGTTTCTTATCCCGGATAAAAACGAGAGCACTTCCCTGTTCTCTATCCCTCTGTCAAACAAATCTCCCAAAACCACGAGAAGATGCTTATCAGAATCCTTTTCAAATCCCGCCTCAGCTAAGGCGCTTTTCAAATGTGTGGCGCAACCGTGTATATCGGATACTGCAAATATTTTCTTCTTAATCTTCTCTCTCATAATCTAAAAGTATAGCATCCGACAGAAGAAAGCTCTGCAGGATGCTATTGTCATACGTAATTAGTTTGTACCGAAGCCTATACGGGCTGTTGTCTTTTTGTTAAGGTTAGTCATAAACTCCCTATCACCGCTCGCGCGATCAAAGTCAGCCTTGGTAAGAGTAACGTCGGTATCACCGTCAAGCTGGCAACGAAGAGCCGCCTTACCGTAGGTACGCTCAAAGAGGTTGCGGACAAATCTGGCGTTGCTGAATTCCTTGGCGTTGATAAACTCATCGGTGAGGTTATTAAAGTAGGTCTTAACATCCTCGAGCATATCTTCGTCATACTTGATCTTATCGCCAAGCATATTCAGGAATATCAGATAAAGCTGTTCCCTTGTAAAGTTTGGGAACTCAATGGTGTAAGGAACACGGCTGGCAAGTCCGGCGTTGCCCTTCATCATACGCTCGATGTCATCCGTATAGCCTGCCATAATGACAACAAAGTCATCTCTGTGGTTTTCCATTTCGGCAATAAGGGTGTCAAGCGCCTCTCGACCGAAGTCCTTGGAGTCGGAAAGATCTCTGCAAAGAGAGTATGCCTCGTCGATGAAAAGAACCGAGCCGTAAGCATCGCGGCACATATTCGTAACCTTGGGAGCGGTTTCGCCGATATATCTGCCGACGAAATCTCTGCCCGCGTACTCAAAGAAGCCGCCCACACGGAGCACGCCCTTTTCCTTGAGAATCTTACCTATAATTCTCGCAACGGTTGTCTTACCTGTACCGGGGTTGCCGACGAAACGCATATGAAGGCTGGGCTTTCCGAGAGAGGAATTAAGTCTTGAGAGCTCAATCTGGGAGATAATCTCAAGAATTTTCTCCTTGATACCCTCTGTACCTACCATAGCCTCGAGCATTTCCATGCCCGACTTATCGTCGATAAAGGCATTGTTGACAAGCCCGTCGAGGTCATCCTTGGTGATAACGTTGGTAAGCTCGCCACGTCCTGCATCCGAGGCAAGCTTCTTGTAGACGATCTCGTATACCACCTTCTGAATTGTATCAAGGCCGTAGAATTTTCCGTCGCGCTTTTCCTCGCCGACTCTCGCAGAGAAGAGCTCCCAGGCTTCCTCCTCCATAGTGAACTCGTAGGCTGCAAGCTCACTTGTGGCAATTTCCTTCAGCTCCTGAAGACTGAGAGGCGGGAAATTGACGGGACGGACGTAGAGAAGGTCATTAAGATGCAGGAGCACCTTGTTGAAAATATCCTTGTCTACGTAGGGGATTCTGAATATGTAGATGACGTTCTCTGTCTTGATGTTGCTGAGCACGCGAAGGAAGGTCTTCATCTCCTGCGTATTAAGGTCGGTCATCTTTTCGCTAATGTCTATAAGAGCGACAAGAGGAGTCTTGTTTCTTGACTTAACAATACGGTCAAGACAGCCGGTCATAGAGTCGCCGTCTGTAATGCTATGATATGAAAGTCCATCCTCTCCCGAGAATCTGACAAGACCCGTGACCGATAGGAGCTTTGCAAACTGGGCAACGTATCTTTCGATACCGTAGCCGTCGTTGATAGCGAAAAGATAGCTCTGGAAAAGAAGGACCTCCTTCTTCTTACCCTTAAGCGCTATGGGCGCCATCTTGGCAATCTCCTCTGCAAGAGGAAGAAACTCAATATTACCGGGTGTATTTCTGATTTCGTCAAGAAGCTTTGTAAGCTCTGTATTCTCGCGCTCTGCTACGGGAGCGGCATCCTCCTTGCCAACTCTGCGAAGGGAGGACAGAGGATTACCGTCAAAGGGATCATCAGGTCCTGCGCTTCTCTTTTTTCCTTTGTTGACGTCGATACCGCCAAGTGTGCTCTTGTCCTCTCTGGCACCAAAGCTTAGATTGTGCTTATCTGTAGCAATTTTTGACTCACTGACGGTGATTTCAACCGCTTCGGAGGGATTTATAGCGTATTTGCCCTCGATTGTTTTCAAAATAAATCTGGACACATCCTGCGGATTAACCTTATCGGTATCTAC
>JAFTST010000002.1 GCA_017467165.1 Clostridia bacterium
GGAGTTGCACTTTGCGGAAAGGGCGCAGGCGCGTGGCTCGGACTCGTTTTCGGAGTCGCCGTGCTTATCAGCGGAGACGCACAGCTCTTTCTGGCGTGGGATCCTGTCGGTACGGTCGCGGTTGTTCTTCTGAAGGGCGCTGCATCCGGTTTTCTTGCGGGCGTTATGTACAGCTTATTTGAGAGAAGGAACAAGTATCTTGCGGTTATTCTTGCCGCAGTAACAGCACCTCTTGTCAATACGGGAATTTTCGTTCTTGGCTCTATGGTTTTCTTTTATGACGATATTGCCGTGCTTGCGGGCGGTGCAGAGGTGTTTCCGTTTATTCTCACAGCCTTCGTTGGTATCAACTTCTTTGTAGAGCTTGGAGTTAATCTCGTTCTCTCACCGACGGTTTTGAGAATCATCAATATACAGAAAAAGGTATAATGCTGTGTCACAGACTGCTCTTGGTCTGTGACACTTTTTGGAGAAGATAATGTCGAATATTGAGGTTTTATATAAGAGTGACAACGCTCTGGTTATCTATAAGCCTGCGGGGATCCCCTCGCAGCCCGATCCCTCTGGGGATAAGGACGCTATGACCCTTGCATCCGAGCATCTTATGAGCTTGGGCGAGAGGAGCAATCTGTGGCTCATACACCGCCTTGACAGAAACGTATCGGGTGTTATGGTGTTCGCCAGAAACAAAAGAACAGCCGCAGAGCTTTCGGAGATAGTCAAGGTGCGACTCTTAACCAAGAAATACGTTGCTATCGTCGAGGGCGTTGCAGAGGGCGGCGAGCTTTGTGACCTTTTGTATAAGGATTCGCGGGTTTCAAAGGCGTTCGTTGTTGACAGAAAAAGAGAGGGCGTCAAGGAAGCGAGGCTCTCTTATAGGAAAATAGCTACCGCAGATACCCCTCGCGGCAAGCGCACGCTTATCTCGGTTTTGCTTGAAACGGGCAGGTTCCATCAGATAAGGGCACAGCTTTCCCACCGTCACAACCCCATTCTTGGCGACGGAAAATACGGCTCAAGGGAAAAGCTTGCTCAGGGGCTTGCTCTATCTGCTTGCAAGCTCGAAATCGAGCTGAGTAGCGAAAAAATCAGTGTTACAAGGCTTCCCGATACCACAGAACACCCTTGGTCTATATTTGCCCGAGAGGATTATGAGAGGGTTTAGAAAATGACAGAAAAGCTTTATTATTTAGATGCTTACGTTTCCGAGTTTGAGGCTACCGTACTCGGCTGCGCCGAAGAAAACGGTCGCTTTTCCATAAGGCTCGACCGCACCGCCTTTTTTCCGAATGAGGGAGGACAGGATGTGGATACAGGTACCCTTGACGACATTCCCGTGACCAACGTTATTGAGAGGGATGGTGAGATTTTTCACATAGCCGAGGCGCCGCTCTCGGTTGGCGCTGCCGTTCGAGGAAAAATTGATTTTCCCGCGCGATATGAAAAAATGAAGTGTCACACAGCGGAGCATATACTCTGCGGAATTATGCACAGGCTTTGGGGCGCGGAAAACGTCGGATTTCACCTTACAGATGAGGGAGTTACCTTTGACGTAGACGTTGTCCTGAGCAGAGATCAGCTTGACTTGGCAGAGGATATGGCTAACGATATTATAGCCAAAAACGTAGCAGTAAGCGCCTGTTTTCCCACGACAGAGGAGCTTTCTTGGCTCGACTATCGCTCAAAGCTTGAGCTTTCGGAAAACGTCAGGCTGGTTTCTATACCCGATTGCGACCTCTGCGCCTGCTGCGCCCCTCACGTTTCAAGGACGGGAGAGATAGGACTTATTAAAATGCTTGATTATTTCAAGCACAGAGGCGGCACGAGAATATTTATGCTCGCGGGCAGAAGGGCGCTTTGTGATTATCGCTCAAGATATGCTATTGCGCGTCGCATTTCAGCTCTCACAAGCACACCCCAGGATAAGATAACTGAGGCGGTTGAGCAGTTGATTTTAGAAAACGAAGCCGAAAAAAACAAGAACTCGGCTCTTCTCAAGAGAATCGCTGGGCTCGAGGCTGAAAAAATCAGCACGACAGACAAAAATGCAGTTTGCCTACTTGAAGGCCTTGGTGCAGACGAGCTAAGAGAGGTAGCGAATATAGCTACCCCGAGAGTGGGTGGAATACTCGTTCTTCTTTCGGGCGGCGAGGGAAATTATAAATACGTTATTTCCTCAGGGTCGGTTGACTTAAGACGCGCATCAAGAGATATTAATTCCGCTCTTAACGGTAAGGGCGGAGGCCGTCCCGAAATGATACAGGGAAGCTTTTATACATCGCTTTACAATATCAAAAAATACTTTGAATAAAAAATGCTCGCCTCTTGGCGAGCATTAATCTAAAAGGTTTTGTCAAAATCCAGCACGATTTTTTTCTGTGTTGGCTCAAATTTGCGGAGCTTCACGCCTGCGGCGTTCAGCATACGCTTGGATGCGATGTCCGAGGCTGTACCGTTGTACTTATCCGATAGATAAATGACCTCTTTTATACCTGACTGAATTATAGCCTTGGCGCATTCGTGGCAGGGAAACAGGCTGACGTACAAAGAAGCACCGGCAAGGCTCTTTCCTCTGGCGTTGAGCACGGCGTTCAGCTCGGCGTGTACGACGAACTGATATTTCGTCTCGCCAAGAGATTCATCTCTGTTCCAGGGAAACTCGTCGTCAGAGCAACCCTGAGGAAAGCCGTTGTATCCGGTAGAGAGTATTCTGTTCTGGTCATCAACTATGCAGGCGCCAACCTGTGTATTCGGATCCTTTGATCTGCCTGAGGCGAGGAGTGAAACTCCCATGAAATAGTCGTCCCAGCCTAAATAATCTTTTCTTTTGTCGGACATAACGAGCTCCTTGGCTTTTTTTGAGTATTTTAACATAACAGTCCGTTATTTGTCAATAGCGGCGGTGAATTTGAGGGAAAATGAAGAGAAATGAATATATGAGGTGCACACTCTGCGCCAGAAATTGCGGCTCTGACAGAGAAAACGGCGAGCTTGGCTATTGCAAGAGCACGTCCGAGATGCGAATCTGCCGCGCAGACCTTCACAGATGGGAGGAGCCAATAATTTCGGGCGAAAACGGCTCTGGAGCTATCTTTTTCAGCGGATGCTCGCTCGGCTGTATATACTGTCAGAACAGGGAAATATCCCGCTCTGCCGTGGGAGATGCCGTGAGCGAAAACGAGCTCGCCGAAATAATGCTCATTCTTCGCGACAGGGGCGCGCACAACATTAATTTTGTCACCCCGACCCACTTCGTGCCGAGTATAATTACCTCGGTGAAAATTGCCAGGGACGGCGGGCTTGATATACCGATTGTCTACAACACCGGAGCATTTGATAACGTCACTACGGTTAAAGCTCTCGCCGATACGGTTGACGTATATCTTCCCGACTATAAGTATTACTTATCCAAAACTGCAAGCCGTCTCTCATTCGCGCCAAAATATCCAGAGGTGGCGTTCTCGGCTATATCCGAGATGGTATCGCAGAGACCCGTACCCGTCCTTGAAAACGGACTTATAAAGCGTGGCGTTGTAGTGAGATTCTTGCTACTGCCGGGGCATCTTGCTGAAACAAAGCTCGCAGTATCTAAAGTTTTCCGTGTGTTCGGGAACAACGTGTATTACAGCCTTATGGGACAGTACACTCCGCCCACCGATATGACCCCGCCACTTAACAGAAGGGTAACGAGGGGAGAATACGATGAGCTTGTTAATTACGCCGCTGACCTTGGAATTGCCAACGGCTTCACTCAAGAGCTTGATTCGGCAACAGAGGATTATATCCCCAAGTTCAAAATATAGAAATTTCCATCAAAAAGGTGATAGCCCGAAAGCTATCACCTTTTCTTATTTTGCTGAGCGGCTCGCCTTATCTCTTTCTCGATAAAAGCGCGAGCGTTTTTTCTTAACGTACGTGGTGTACACGGCAAGCGCTACGACACCAACAACTATTCCGATGCTCGTTATATGCACCCACAGCTCGGTAGAGCCGGAAATCTTTAACTCCTCCCACAGAGTGTTAACTCTTGATTGAATTTCGGGAGTGAAGTTGCGGTAGCAGGCAGGATCCTTAATGTCGTCGTTTGAAAAGAGTGCGTTGTATCTTTCATTAACGGTAGCGGGGTCGTTGTTATAGAGCAGGTCGTAGGCGGTCTCGCCGTTAGGTCCCTCGTAGCCGAAGTCCTCCATATACGCGATATAATCCTCGTCATTAACCACGTAGGAGTGCGGGGAAGCGTAGCCAAGATACTCAGCGTTTGCTATTGCCGCCTCTGGAGAGAGCATGAAGTTGATATACTCCTTCGCTATTGACGGATGCTTTGTGGAAATCGGAATACACATAGCGTCTACGAAGTAGTTTACACCCTCGCGAGGAAAGAAAAAGTCGAGATTTGGCTGCTTGTCAACCATAGTGAGGAAGTCACCGACAAAATATGGAGCGATTGCCGCGGATTCTCCGCACATCTTGTTGAAAATCTCGTCGCTGACGTAGCCCTGAAGGAGCTGCTTCTGCTCCTTTAAGAGCTCGAGAGCCTCGTCCCAGACCTCAGCCTCGGTCGAATTGACGTCAAGTCCCTTCCAATACATAGCAGTAGCGAACGCATCGCGCGGATTGTTGAACTGAAGAATATTGCCCGAGTATTTTTCGTTCCACATCAGTCCCCAGCTCAGCTCGTGCTCCTCGTCAATATCAAGAGGGTCGACCAGGGTTTTATTGTATATGATACCGAGCATACCATAGGTATAGGGAACCGAGTAAGCTCCATCGGGATCATAATACGGTTTTTTAAAGCTGTCGATGATATAGTGGAAGTTTTCAATATCCTTCTCCACGTCAAACCTTAAGAGCATACCCTCGGAAATCAATCTCTCTATCATATAATCCGAAGGAATGATAACGTCGTAGGAGGACGCTCCGTTTTTGAGCTTGGAATACATATCCTCGTTGGTGGGATACGTGGAGTAGTTAACCTCGACCGTGATACCACCGTACTTTTCGGAGAGGTTCTCGTTGAAGTATTTGACGAACTCCTTGTTGGTATCGTAGATGCCCTCAGAGCCGTCGGAGATATACTCACCCCAGTTATAGACGTTCAGGCTGACAACCTCACCTCTTTTGTAGACGGGGTCTTTAACCTCGGTCACCGTCTCTTTAGAGTTCGCGCAGGAGGTGAGAAGCAGGAGCGAAAGGATGGAGATAAGAAGAAGCAGGCTTACTGTTTTTTTCATCTTGCGCCACCCACCTTTTTCTTTATCTTGCGTGGCTCGGGATTTTTCTTGAAGCTGCGCATATTTGAGATGAAAAGAAGGATGAATACCGATATGATAATGATGGTTGACAGCGCGTACATATCAGGCTTTACAGTCTTCTTCGTCATTGAGTATATAAGCAGCGGAAGTGTCTGGAAATTCGTCGGTCCGACGAAATAGGAAATAACGAAATCGTCGAGTGAAAGTGTGAATGCCATAACCATTCCGGAGATAACACCGGGCAGAATATTCGGGAGCTTTACCTTGAAGAATGCCTGAATTGGCGTGCAACCAAGGTCGAGCGCCGCCTCGGAGAGAGAGTTTCCAAGCTCGTTTATCCTCGGAAGCACCGACAGAATAACGTAAGGCAGGCAGAAGGTAGTATGCGAAATCAGCATAGCGAGGAAGCCAATGCTGTTATAATCCCTTATTGCGAAAATGCCCATAATCGCCGCGAAAAACAGCATCATTGACATACCCGTTACAATATCGGGGTTCATCATAGGGATATTTGTTACAGAGGTTATAGCGGTTTTGACGAGCTTGCTCCTCATTCTGTATATACCCTCAGCCGCCGCGGTACCGATAACCGTAGCGAGCAGGGAGGAGCTCACGGCGAGAATAATCGTGTTTCTCAGAGCAATCCAGGCGTCCTCGGAGCGAAACAGCTCAATATACCACCTGAGACTGAAGCCCATGAACTCAGCCGTGTTATTCTCCGAATTGAAGGAAAAGAGAATAACCGTGGCGATTGGGATATAAAGCACTGCGAAAATGAGGGAGATATAGATAATAGAGGCATATTTTTTCATACGATGATACCTCCGTCCTCAGAATCGCCGAATTTATTCATTATGGTCAGGGATATGAGTATCAGCACCATCATAACAAGAGATATAGCCGCGCCCACGTTGAGAGCTCCCGTCACGAACTGACGCTCGATAGTGTCACCGATAAGCTCGAAGGTTCCACCGCCAAGCTTCTGCGAAATAGAGAAGGTTCTTATGGAAGGAACGAGAACCATGGTTACACCGGAGATTATACCTGAGCGGGAGAGGGGGAGAATTACCTTAACGAGAGTCTTGGGCGTATCACAGCCGAGATCGGCAGCCGCCTCCCACATATACTTGTCAATCTTGGAAAGACAGGTGTATATCGGCAGAACCATGTAGGGAAGAAAGTCATACACCATACCGAAAATGACAGCGCCCTTGGTACCTACTATCTGAAATGAGGTTCCGAGAAGCTGATTCAGTATGCCGTTATTATCAAGAATTGCCATCAACGAGTAGGTCCTGATGAGCAGGTTTGTCCACATGGGGAGCATCAGCAGCATAACCAGGATTTTCTGCGTTTTGGGCTTCGACCTCGCCATAATATACGCCAGAGGATAGCCAACCACAAGGCATACGGCAGTAGCGATAACAGACAGCTCGAGCGAAAGCCCAAATATTGATATATAGTCGGGCAGAGATGCGATATTGCTGAATGAAAAAGTATAGCTTCCGTCAGGATTCTGTACGGTAAAAGCATAAAAAATAACAATAATCAATGGCACTACGATGAACAGCACCGCCCAGAAGATATGCGGAGCGGCGGAAATCGAGTGCAAGAGAGATTTCTTATTCTTCATTTCCTTTATGTACCATAGGGAGCGAGTCCCACTGCTTTCAAAAAATTAGAATTCCTCTGCGGTGTCCGCGTCGGAGAGCTGATCTATCTCGTCAGAGAAGGAGGAATAGTCGCCAAACATACCCGAGTACTTGGATTTCTTCATTATATGAATGGCGTCGGGCTCGATATAGATTCCGATCGTTGCTTCGGGAGCAACGTAATCGGTGGATTGGATCATCCATTTGAAGCCCTTGATATCTACTATAATCTCATAGTGCACGCCCTTGAAGGTTACAGAAGTTACAAGACCCGTCAGCATACCTGCCTCAGGCGAGACAACGTCAATATCCTCGGGTCTTACAACTACGTCAACCGCCTCATTTTTCGCATATCCGCCGTCAACGCAGTCAAAGGTATGAGAGGCGAAGCGAACCTTTTTGTCAGCGAGCATAACGCCGTCGACGATGTTACTCTCGCCGATGAAATCGGCAACGAAGGCGTTCTTCGGCTCATTGTAGATATCAGTGGGAGTGCCAATCTGCTGTATCTCTCCGTCAGCCATAACGACGACGGTGTCGGACATCGAAAGAGCCTCCTCCTGGTCGTGCGTTACGTACACGAAGGTGATGCCAATAGCCTGCTGTATATTTTTCAGCTCTACCTGCATATCCTTTCGGAGCTTGAGGTCAAGCGCGCCGAGAGGCTCGTCCAGAAGAAGAACTCTCGGGTGAGAAATGAGTGCGCGAGCGATAGCAACTCTCTGCTGCTGTCCGCCCGAAAGGGTGCTGACGCTCTTGTTCTCAAAGCCGACAAGAGCCACCATCTTCAGCATCTCCGTCACTCTCTCTCTTATCTCATTCTCCTTGACCTTCTTTAAGCGAAGAGGGAATGCGATATTTTCATACACGTTAAGATGGGGGAAAAGGGCGTATTTCTGAAAAACGGTGTTGACCTGTCTTTTATGAGCGGGTACGTCGCTTATCTCAACCCCGTCAAAGTAAAGCTTACCCTCATCAGCAGTTTCAAAGCCACCGATAATCCTGAGAGTAGTTGTCTTTCCGCATCCCGAAGGACCGAGCAGGGTGATAAATTCCTTATCCCTGATATACAAATTCATACTGTCTATGACCTTTTCGCCATCGTATGATTTTGAAATTCCGACCAACTCAATGAGCTTTGCCATTTGTACAACAATTCCTTTCAAAATTATGCGCACAAAATTATCGCACGATATAATATACGACATTATAACAAAAAGCAATTCAAAAATCAATACTTTTCGCCATATTTTTTCAAGAATTAATCATAATTAACCGTCATTAACCGAAGTTAAGGCTGATTAAACCTGCTAAAAATCAGAGAAAGCTCTTAAATGCTCTCAAAATCTCTCGTTTTCTCCAAAATTCTCCCGATTTGTCAGAAATGGGCTTTTTCTCATTTCGCCAAGAATAATTGCTATGAATATGCCGAAAAGCCAATATCCCGAGTTCAACCTGTACATCATATACAGTGACAGAAATAATATTGTTATGGAAAGCGATGCGGATATTAAATCAAAAAGCCTCAGCAGTCTGTGATCATCCCTCAATAATGCAAGCCTTGTCAGCACGGAATAACCGTCGTAGGTTTTTATAGGCAGCAGGTTGGACAGACCCGTCACAAGATTTAACAGCGAAAAAACTTTCATATATTCAGACCCTCCCGAGAAAATCAGGATAACGGTCGCTAACAGTATATTTGCCAAGGGACCCGAGAGAAGAATGATTATCTCGTTGCGGTAGGAAATAATAGACCTTTCCTTTATTCTGAAGCCGGAAATATGCCCGACGGGCGCCCCCGTGTTGCATTTTAAAAGCAGAATTGCCGAATAATGCCCGAGCTCGTGTATAAGTGCGCATATCATAGTCAGAACGGCAATATATGGCTGGTCAAAGCCAAAAATGAGAAAAATCCAGAACAGCATAGGCAACAGCTCGTTCGCGAGATGTAACAGCCAATTATAGAGCCTAGCGTTACTCATATAACCTCCAAAATCATACTTGATTAAGTATATTTTTCAGCTCGAAAACTATACCAAAAAGAAAGGGCACGGAAGCAATCTGCCAGCCGACAGACCTGCATTCTATGCCTTTTTATCCTTTTTGATTTTGATTTTCCTTGGAATTGTTACGAGCGATGGTGAGGTTATCCTGTGATTTGTCTGACCGCCCCCTAAATCAACCACCAAAGACCCCGTTTTCAAGTCTACTCCAAGAACCTTGCAGCTTCTTTTTTTGCCCTGATAGTCGTATTTCACCCTGACGCCACGGAGTATAAACCGTGATGAGTATGGATCCATATACTTAGCCGAGCTCTTGAGATCTGAATAAAACCTGAAAAATTTAGTGAGTATATTTTTTGCGATTATCATAGACAGCGAGCTGTTTCCGCTCTGGAACACCTCTACGATAAGGTCGGTAAGTCTTGGGGGAAAGTTCTTTTTCCCGAGCTTAATTCTGTATGTAATTATCAGATACTCGTACGCAGTATAGCTGTTGAGCCTCCCTTCGATGGTTGACGAGCCGATTTTCACACCGTTACAATAGACGTCGCTGACCCATCCAACGCCAAGCTTTTCTGTTGTGTGCTCCTCAAGCGCTATGACAGCGGAAATTGCCGACATACAACCAAGAAGCGGCGCCTGAGACGGGAAGAAGGACGGACGAAGCAGAACAGACATGAACACACCGTGCTCTCGAGTTCCATCCTGACTCTCGCAGTATTCGGAAAACACAACGTATCTGTCGGGCTTACCCTCCTCGGCGTATTTTCTTGCTAGTGCAGAGGTGGAGGGAAGGGACTTGTGCTCCTCAACGGTTACGATACTGCCGTCTGATTCGCGTATATTATGGATTTCTGGTGTATCTGACATAAGCCCCTCCTTTCACAAAATGTCAATTAAGGTCACTTGACATAGAATATTAATAAGCCTTACCCCAATATACGAGCTTCTTCGCAGCCCTGCCACAGCATACGCAGGTGTCGCCCACGGGCTCGCAGTCAAAGGGCATACATCTGGAGGTTACGTCTGCCTCCTCCTTGAGCTTCATCTCGCAGTCGAGCTCGCCGCACCACATAGCTTTGATGTATCCGCTCTTTTCCTCGGCGATGCTTTTGAGTTCGTCAAGAGTATTTGCAACGTAGGTTCTCTCCTCACGATGCTTAAGTGCCTTTTCATACAGCGCGACGCGAAGATTTTCAAGCCCGCTCTTCACCTCTTCAACGAGATTGTCAAGAGAAACGAAGCTCTTCTCTCTGTTATCTCTGCGAACTATAACGCACTTGTTGTCTGCAATATCTCTCGGACCAATCTCGATACGGAGCGGAACGCCCTTCATCTCATATTCGGAGAACTTCCATCCGGGCGACTGGTCGGAAATATCCATTTTTACCCTGATACCCGCCTTGGCAAGAGTGTCGTGAATCTTAGTAGCGGCCTCGATAACGCCCGCCTTGTGCTGCTGTACGGGAATTACTATAACCTGTATGGGAGCAACCGCAGGGGGAAGAACAAGACCCGAGTCGTCGCCGTGAGTCATGATGATTCCGCCGATAATTCTCGTGGAAACTCCCCACGAGGTCTCGTGACAGTACTTGAGAGTATTGTCATTGTCAAGATACTGAATTCCGAACGCCCTGGCGAAGCCGTCGCCGAAATTGTGCGAGGTGCCGCCCTGAAGCGCCTTACCGTCGTGCCTCAGAGCCTCAACGGTGTAGGTAGCGTTAGCGCCCGCGAACTTCTCCTTATCGGTTTTCTGACCCTTGATAACGGGCATACCGAGGTCCTTCTCGAAGAAGTCTGCATAGACATTAAGCATCTGTACCGTTCTTGCCTCTGCTTCCTCGGCGGTTCTGTGAACCGTGTGTCCCTCCTGCCAGAGGAACTCTCTGGAGCGAAGGAAGGGACGAGTGGTTTTCTCCCAGCGTACGACGGAGCACCACTGATTGTATACCTTGGGAAGATCACGGTAGGATTTTACTATATTGGCGAAATGCTCACAGAAAAGAGTCTCGGAGGTGGGACGAACACACATTCTCTCGGCAAGTCTTTCGTTTCCGCCGTGAGTAACCCACGCCACCTCGGGTGCGAAGCCCTCAACGTGGTCCTTTTCCTTATTAAGAAGAGATTCGGGGATGAACATAGGCATATATACGTTTTCAACGCCGGTTTCCTTGAATCTGGTATCAAGGATATGCTGTATATTCTCCCAGATTGCATAGCCGTAGGGACGAATAATCATACAGCCCTTAACGCTAGAATAATCAATAAGATCAGCTTTTTTAACAATGTCTGTGTACCACTTGGCGAAGTCCTCGTCCATTGAGGTAATCTGCTCGACAAGCTTTTTATTGTCTGCCATTTGAAAAGTCCTTTCAAAACTATATTTTAACAGACTAATTATATAACATAGTCGCGCGTTTGTCAATAATGCGAAGAAAAGAATATATTGAAGTAAAATATAGTGCAAAAGTAACGAAAAATATGATTTTTGATTAAAGCACTTGCAAAAACATTCAAAATAGATTATAATAAAAGAGAATTTGGGGTAATTATAGACGGAAATGACAACTTGCAATTCTAAAACCTTCAAATCTCACATTACAGTCCAAAGGAAAGAATAATGAAAAAATATCTCTCTCTTTCGGTGCCCGAGCGCACCGCGATATATAACGAGCTTAAGAATGAATACGAAAGCTATCTCGAAAGGGGTCTTTCGCTCGATCTGTCCAGAGGCAAGCCTAACGGAGTTCAGTTAGATACCAGCCTTGGGCTTATGTCGGTTGACCTCAGCGGCGACTATCTTTCCGAGGACGGCTTTGATTGCAGAAACTACGGTGTTCTCGACGGTCTTCCCGAGATGAAGCGCTTTTTTGCAGATGCTTACGGTATCAGGGCAGAGGATATCATAGTTGGCGGTAACTCCTCGCTTCAGCTTATGCACAACGTACTGACCACCGCTATGCTCCACGGAGTAGCAACCTCAAATGCCCCCTGGTGTCGCGAGCAGGGGCTTAAATGGATATGTATAACTCCGGGCTATGACAGACATTTCAGAATTACAGAGCAGCTGGGCTTTGAGCTGTTGGATGCTCCTATGAAAAACGGACAGCCGGATATGGATCTTATTGAAGAGCTCGCCCTCGATCCGAAGGTCAAGGGTGTCTGGTGTATTCCGAAATACTCCAACCCGAGCGGTATAACCTATAACGAGGATACTGTCAGACGACTCGTTTCGATGAAGTGCGGAGCGCCCGATTTTCTCGTTATGTGGGATAACGCCTACGGTATCCACGATTTCACAGAGGACGCGGACTCTCTTCCCGATATATTCAAGCTCGCCGAGGAATACGGTACTCTTGACAGAGTATTTTATTTCAGCTCAACCTCGAAGGTTACCTTCCCTGGAGGTGGCGTAGCCTTTATGGCGGCGAATCCTGCTCAGCGCTCGCACTTTCTTCGTTATCTTGGCGCTCAGACCATTGGATTTGATAAGCTCAATCAGCTTCGACACCTCAGATTCTTCGGTAACGCGGAAAACCTGCATAAGCATATGCTTACTCTTGGAGCAAGGGTGAAAAGAAAATTTGATATAGCTCTTGCAGAGCTTTCCTGCATTGAGGGGCTGGGAATTGCATCCTGGACGGTTCCAAAGGGCGGTTATTTCATAACCCTCAACGTCCTTCCCGGCACAGCCAAGCGAGTATATGAGCTTATGTGCGGCGCCGGAGTGACCCTTACACCCGTCGGAGCAACCCACCCATACGGCGTTGACCCCACGGATTCGACGATAAGGCTTGCGCCCACCTACCCGACGGACGACGAGCTGGAGCTCGCTATGAAAATTCTTGCAATAGCAGTAAGACTTTCCGCTATCGAGAATCTTAACGCTTGACAATTTAACCGCCGTTTTCCATCGGCGGTTTTTTTATGTTTCTTTTGGGGAACAATTTAATGGTATTTGATTGACAAAGTCGGGAAAAAATGTTAAAATTATACCGTTAATTAATGGAGGTCAGAATATGACTAAGGAACAGGCGCGCGAAAGAATAATTTATCTGCGCGAGCAGATTGCGTACAATTCTAGACTGTATTACGAAAACGATGCCCCGGCTATCTCTGACTACGAATACGATATGATGTTCAAGGAGCTTGGAGAGCTTGAGGCACAGTATCCGGAGCTTGATTCTCCCACCTCGCCCACCAAGCGTGTCGGAGGCAAGGCTCTTGACAGGTTTGAGAAATTCACTCATACTGTCAGAATGGGAAGCCTTACCGACGTTTTTTCCTACGAGGAGCTCTGCGACTTTCTTGAGAGAACCAACACTATACTTGGCGATGATACGGAATATACAGTAGAGCCGAAGATTGACGGGCTATCCGTATCGCTCATATATCGCGATGGAAAATTCGTCTGTGGTGCCACCCGTGGCGACGGTGTTACGGGAGAGGACGTCACAGAAAACCTGAAAACGATAAAAACAATCCCCCTTGAGCTAAGCGAGCCCATTCCGTACCTCAACGTCAGAGGAGAGGTATATATGCCAAAGGCGGTATTTGCTCAGCTCAACGAAGCAAGAGAAGCCGACGGGCAGCCTCTCTTTGCCAATCCGAGAAACGCCGCCGCAGGCTCGCTCAGACAGCTCGACCCCAAGATTGCCGCATCACGCAGGCTGGCTATATTTATCTTCAATCTTCAGGAGGGTGAGCTTTATTCGGACGGCAGAGTCTGCTCCACCCACTCGGAAACGCTCACCCGCCTCTCAGAGCTTGGCTTTACCGTTTTGCCGGAATGGCGCACCCTTGTGGGAGGTGAAAAAATCTGCAAGAGGGTAGAGCAGCTCGGAAATATTCGCCCCGAGCTTTCGTTTGATATGGACGGCGCGGTTATTAAGGTTAATAGCCTTGAGGGCAGAAAAACCGTTGGCGAGGGAACGAGCACGCCAAAATGGGCGGTAGCATATAAATATCCGCCTGAGGAGAAGAAAACCAAGCTCATCAGTATCGATATTCAGGTTGGAAGAACGGGTGTTCTTACCCCCGCGGCAAATCTTGAGCCCGTTCACCTTGCAGGTACTACGGTTTCCCGCGCAACCCTGCATAATATCAATTTCATTGCCGAAAAGGATATTAGAATAGGAGATACAGTTGTCGTCAGAAAGGCGGGCGAGATAATCCCCGAGATAGTCGAGAGCGTCAAATCGGAGCGAAACGGCAGCGAAGCCGTGTTCGAAATGCCCACCCGTTGCCCGTCCTGCGGAAGCGAGGTAATCAGGGACGAATGTGGCGACGGCGCGGCAGTCAGATGCATCAACCCCGCCTGTCCCGCTCAGAATGCCAGGGGAATAGTACACTTTGCTTCAAAGGGCGCTATGAATATTGACGGTCTTGGGCCGCAGGTCGTAGAGCTTCTTCTGTCAAATGGAAAAATCAAGGATATTGCCGACCTTTATACCCTCAGAGTGGAGGATATAGAGGTGCTCGACAGAATGGGAAGAAAGAGCGCGGAAAACCTGATTAATGCTATCGATGACTCAAAGACCCGAGGGCTCGAAAGGCTTTTATATGCGCTTGGAATCAGACAGGTTGGAGAGGTTGCCGCAGAGAATATAGCGATAAAGCTTCGTACCCTCGAGGCTTGTATGAATGCGGGCTATGACGACTATGCGGCTATCGAGGATATAGGAGAGATAACCGCAACGACAATAGTCGAGTTCTTCGCCAACGAAAGCAACAGGGAGCTGTGCGAGAGATTGATTGACCTCGGACTGAAAACCGAAGCTGTTTCGGGCCCAAAGGGAGAAGTCTTCGCAGGTTTAACGTTTGTTCTTACAGGCACACTTCCTACGATGACAAGAGACGAAGCATCCGCTATAATCAAGAAAAACGGTGGCAAGGTTTCGGGCAGCGTATCAAAGAAAACCTCTTATGTTCTTGCAGGCGAGGAAGCAGGCTCGAAGCTTACAAGAGCGCGCGAGCTCGGTGTCACGGTAATTTCCGAGGCAGAATTTCTTGCTATGCTCGAAAACAACGAATAAACGAAAAAAGCAGGCGAAAGCCTGCTTTTTTAATAGTATAATGATTAATTCTGCGGCAGAAATGCGGGCTTGGAAATTAATTCAAGCCGCTCCTTGGTCAGAGGATGTGGGAAAACCAGCCTTCCGCAGTGCAGAAGATAGGTCACGCCCTCGACTCTTTCTCCATATAGAAAATCATACTTCAACGGGTGACCGATATGTGCCATATGTACCCTCAGCTGATGCGTCCTGCCCGTTACTGCGACAAGCTCGAGTGTAGCGTCACCTCTCTCGTCAACCGAAACGGTACGGTACTTTGTTACAGCTTCCTTGCCGTCAGGTCTGACAACTCGCTTAATCGAGCCCTCTGCCTCGCGTGCGATCGGAGCGATTATTTCACCCTCGCACTCCTCGGGCGCGCCGCTGACCTTGGCATAGTATATTTTCTCAAATTCCCCCGCCTTTAGACTTCTTGATAAAATCGCGGCAGAGAGCTGATTTTTTGCTATAAGCACAATTCCCGAGGTGTCTCTGTCAAGCCTTGTTATTGCTCTGAATACGAATGGCTTGCCAATATAAGCGCGCACGGCGTTCGCCACAGTAACAAGGTGATTTCCTCTTGACGGATGAGTTGGCATATTCTTGGGCTTGTTTATTGCAAGTATATGCTCATCCTCATATATAACCTCAAGGTTACATTCGACAGGCTCGACGTTTTCGCTCTCCTCGCAGGGGAGTGTAACCTCGATTTTATCACCTGTATGCACGATAGCTCTCATGCTCACTCTCACGCCGTTAAGCAGGACTCCGCCAAACTTTACCTTTGCTATCAGGGAGGTTGAGAAATATAGTCTGTTCTTCAGATAATCACGGATTTTTATTCCCGTGTCCGCATCCTTTGCTGTGAATAATAAAACCTCTTTTTCCATTTTATCCTGATCAAGTTAATATACTTCTTCTTTATGTCGGAAGCTGAAAAATCTGCTCCTGACTATATTTTAGCAGATTTTTGCTCAGATTACAAGAAAAAGCTGACCTTGTACCGAAAATAATTAATTTCGGCTCTATTTTAATCGAAAAATAATAAAATAACCTTGACAAATCAAAACGCGTGGTTTATAATTATAGTAACTACAAATACAAAGGAGTACATACCAATGGCAAATGACGCATACAATCAGCTTCTGCAGGAATATGTAAATGCACCCTACGACGTGCTTCTTGCAGTTGCAACCGAGGCTCTCAACAAGGTTATGCCCGTATTCAGCGAGATCGCTGAGGATGGAAATGGCGCAAGCATAGTTCTTCCTTTCATCTGCACCACTCTTGCAGTTGACGGCAAGTTCACCGAGCTTGAGTACAAGTTCATCAAGGACGTTACCGGTCTTGAGCTTTCCTATGACGAGCTCAGAAATCTTGTTCAGCAGTTCTACAGCGCTGAGTGGATCAACGCAGTTGATAACCTCATCGACAACTGCCCCAACGAGGTTAAGCAGGCTCTTCTTTCCTTCTGCCTTGCATTCGTATCCGTTGACGAGCATATCTCCAGAGAAGAGAATGCCTTCATCGCGAAGCTCATGGCA
This sequence comes from Clostridia bacterium, assembly GCA_017467165.1. Lineage (GTDB taxonomy): Bacteria > Bacillota > Clostridia > Oscillospirales > CAG-272 > UBA1740. Next base: position 16,505 of record JAFTST010000002.1, read on the forward strand.
TAATTCGACCTACTCGAATACTTTTATTAAGGCGAGGAACAACAGTTCCTCGCCTTTTTTCTTTTCAGGTTACATATATTCTTAATTTTGACGCTCTTCGCTTGACATTTTGCTCCGTTTGCTTTAATATATAGAAAGAAAGCAATTTAGAAAGGATCTCAAAAAATGACTAACAAAGAGAGATTTATTGATATTTTCAAGAGTAAGGTTACAAGAGAGGGCGCTGATAAGCTGCTTGATTATCTCACCTCACCCGCCTGCGACTTCTTCGTTGCGCCTGCATCCTCGCGCTTTCACTCGGCATACGAGGGCGGACTTCTCGACCATTCGCTGAACGTGTACGATTGTCTTGTCTCCTACCTTAATTCCGAGCGCGCCAAGAGCCTCGGCTTTTCATATACCGAGGAGAGTATAGCTATCGTAGCGCTTCTTCACGACCTTTGCAAGATTGGCGTATATAAAAAGGGCTTCCGCAACGTTAAGGACGAAAAGGGTGCGTGGCAGAGAGTCGATACCTTCGAGTATGATGACCAGTTACCCTACGGACACGGCGAAAAGAGTGTCTATATCATCTCGGGTTATATGCGTCTGACTCGCGAGGAGGCATTTGCTATCCGCTATCATATGGGTTATTCCTCAACCGAGGACGCCCGCAACGTTTCCGCCGCCTTTGAGATGTTCCCCCTGGCATTCGCGCTTTCGGTTGCTGACAGCGAGGCTACCTATTATCTTGAGAGCGATAAATATAAGAAGAATAAGTGATATTTGAGAAAAATATTAAAGGAGAGGTGCCGCAGCGCCTCTCCTTTTTTGGTGAATGATTAATTATACTTCTTTCTTGCCACGTATGTGGTGTGAAGAGCGTGGTGAGCCGCGTGGCAGCCGTATCCGCCCTTGAAGTAGTTTTCATATACCTCTTTGATAACGGGGTTCTTGTGAGACTTACGAAGCTCAGAAGCCTTGTCCTGATCGTACAGAGCCTTTGCTCTGACAGCCTTGAGGTCCACGGTGTCGCGTACGCTCTGGGGCTGAATAGGCTGACCGCCGCCGTTTACACAGCCGCCGGGGCATCCCATGATCTCAACGAAGGTCCAGTCTGCCTCGCCGCTTGCAATCTTGTCCATAACGATCTTTGCGTTCTTGGTACCCGATGCAACGCATACCTTGATTTCAAGTCCTGCGATATTGTAGGTCGCTTCCTTGAGACCCTCGGTTCCTCTTACCTCGTGGAATTCGATTTCATCGTTATCCTTACCGGTGAGAACGTCGTTAGCGGTACGAAGAGCCGCCTCCATAACACCGCCGGTAGCGCCGAAGATAACTGCCGCGCCGGTATCAATGCCGAGAGGATTATCGAAGTCCTCGTCGGGAAGGGAGGTGAACTTAATTCCGGCGCGCTTGATCATTCTTCCAAGCTCACGGGTGGTGAGAGCAACGTCAACGTCAGCAATACCTTCGCCTGCCGCGCTCATATCATCTCTGCCAACCTCAAACTTCTTTGCGGTGCAGGGCATGATAGAAACAACGAATATATCCTCAGGCTTGTAGCCCATCTTATCAGCCCAGTAGGTCTTGATAAGCGCGCCGCCCATCTGCTGAGGAGACTTGCAGGAGGAGAGGTGACCGATGTATTCGGGATAGTAGTACTCGCAGTACTTAACCCATCCGGGAGAGCAGGAGGTAATCATAGGAAGAACTCCGCCGTTGTTAACTCTGTCAAGAAGCTCGGTTGCCTCCTCAACGATAGTGAAGTCAGCCGCAGTGTTGGTATCAAATACCTTCTCGAAGCCGAGTCTGCGAAGAGCCGCAACCATCTTGCCCTCAACGTTAGTTCCGATAGGCATATCGAAGCACTCACCGAGAGTTGCGCGGATGGAGGGAGCGGTCTGAAC
>JAFTST010000036.1 GCA_017467165.1 Clostridia bacterium
AACAGCGCGTCCTCCTATATCTACTACGTAAATAACCTTTCGATGTACGATATGAATGCCGAGCTTGCCGACACCGTGTTGCAAGAGGTATATCGCTATCAGCAGATGGTCGATAACGACATTCCTCCCGAAATAGCATCAGAAATTTTGTCGGTACAAATTGAAAGCGGCACCGAAACGCTCGGCCAGGATCAGATGCAGAACTTCTTCTACACCTACATAATGATCTTCGCGCTCTATATGGTTATTCTTCTTTACGGACAGATGGTTGCCACCAACGTTGCAACCGAAAAGAGTTCGCGCGCTATGGAAGTCCTTGTAACGAGCGCAAAGCCTACCGCTATGATGTTCGGCAAGGTGCTTGCGTCCTGCATCGCAGGATTTTCTCAGCTCGTTCTTATATTCGGTACGGCGATACTGCTCTATAATGTGAATAAAGAAGCTCTTTCAAATCCCTTGATTGCTTCCATATTTGACATTCCGATTGAATTGTTTATCTATCTAATTGTGTTCTTCGTGCTTGGCTTCTTGATCTATGCGTTTATGTTCGGCGCAATCGGATCGACAGCATCCAAGCTTGAAGATATCAACACATCGGTTATGCCGATCACGTTCCTCTTTATTATCGCATTTATGGTAGTAGTATTCTCTATGAGCAGCGGAACGATTGACAATACGGCAATGATCATTTGCTCATATATCCCATTTACATCACCAATGGCTATGTTTACGCGAATTTGTATGAGTACAGTGGCGTGGTATGAGATTGTAGCATCGATTGCAATTCTCATCGGCTCTACTATCGGAATTGGCATTCTTTCCGCAAAGATTTACCGTGTGGGCGTTCTGCTTTACGGTATGCCTCCGAAATTCTCCACCATTATAAAAACAGTTTTCAAAAAACAGTGATATCTATCGATTAGATTTTCGTTGAATATGCTCCCCCAGCAAAAACGCCACCCTTCTGGGTGGCATTTTTGTTTCTGCCTCTGGTATCCGCCGGGGGCTTTTTTATATAGCTTGTTTTTTCTACCTAACATCTTGACTTTCTTCAAACCCCGTGGTATAATAATCACGCTACACAAAATTTAATTAACAAGCTATGCGAGAGGACTCTCTATTTTTTATAGAGGGTTTTGTTCCTATGCTTATTCGCTAATAATGAATTTGGCAAAAATGCAAATTCCACTTAGCGTATAAGCGAGAGTTATCTCCGTGCTTGTTAAGTTTTGTGTAGCAGCAATCGGAGTTTGCGTTTTTCGGTGTGCACGGCTTCGGTTGTGTGCACCTTTTTATTTTATATTTGCTTTGAAAGGAGGCTAAATATGGAATGCGATTTTTGTAAAAAGGAAGCAAATTTCTTCACTGTAAACGGAGAAGCGATTTGTGAGGACTGTATTTCAAAGGAAGGATATTACAAATGTACCCGATGCGGCAAAGTATCAAAATTCGTCACAAATGATTTGTGCACGAATTGTCAATGCGAAGAAAGCGATGATTAAAGGGAAAATTATGAAAAACAAAATCTTTATCTTATTACCATTGTTTTTTTTAATGGTTATTATTTTGTCGGCGTGCGACAGCTACAAGAATTATGACAAATACGGAGAATATGTTGATGCTAAGCAATTAAAGCACTTCGATGTTCCAGCAGGAGAAACCGAAATAGGCGATTATGAATTTCTCAACTGTTCAACACTAGAGAGTGTTACAATCCCCAATAGCGTAACCAAAATTGGCGAAAACGCTTTTGTCAACTGCTATAATTTGAAAACCATTGTCATTCCAAATAGCGTTACTGTAATTGAAAGAGAAGCGTTTTCAAATTGTAGAAACCTCACAAACGTCATTATTCCCGACAGTGTGACATCGATAGGCTTTGAGGCTTTTGCCGATTGCAAAAATTTAAAATCGATTACACTCGGAAAAGGCATTATATTTATTGGGGAAGATGCTTTTGATGGCATCGAGCGAATAAACGTTCCCGACCTAAAAACCTATTGTCAAATTGACTATGGATACGACAAAATCGACAATAGCTTTGGATACTTATCTGGACGGATATATATTGATGGGGTTAGCCTCGATTCATTATCAACACTAACCATACCCGAAGGGGTAGAGAGGATTGGTATCAGGGCGTTTGGTCGCTTAATGAAATTAAAGCAAGTAAATCTCCCTAACTCCTTACGAGAAATCGGGTGCTCTGCTTTTTGTGGTTCATCAGTCGAAACAATAACATTTCCCAGCAATCTCAGATTGATAGGACAATCAGCTTTCCGGGCAACCAACCTCACGCGAGTCGTTATCCCAGATAGCGTGACCCAAATTGGTCAATGTGCTTTTATGGAGTGCGATATAGCGGATCTGACACTTGGAAAGGGATTGACAAACATCAACTTCAATACATTTGCATCCAACCATATTGGTGTTTTGATTATCCCGGACAGTATAAAGATTATCGGCACGAGCGCCTTTAGTGGGGGAGGCGTCAGTATAACCGTCTTGCCGACAAGCGTTACCTCGGTTGGTGCGGGGGCATCTTTGGGAGACATTTATTATCTAGGAACTGAAGAGGAATATCGGAAGTTGTCATTAAATTCAAAAGGTCTCGGGTGGAATGAAGTGTATATTTACATGAAAAACCAGCCGACAAAGTACGGCGATTATTGGCATTATGACAGCAAGGGAAATCCGGTACGCTGGTATGATGACAATTGGAACATAATTGAAGCGAACTGAACAGCAGAATTCATAGGTAAAGCTTAAGAAAGGATGAGATAATGAAAGGTATACTGATTGCTGTATTTGGGGGATTGTTTGGCGGATACAGATTTTACAAGAAACAGCCTCTAATGGGTGTGTTGTATTTGTGCACAGCCGGACTGTATTTTGTTGGATGGATAATCGATATGAGTTCAGCATATAGAGAATATTTTGAAAGCAAAATTCCAACTTCGGAGTTGTCTACAAAAACGTCGGGTGCAAAAACAAAAGGAGTTATAGCCGCAATCCTTAGTTTTACAATTCTGTGTGGTGGACTAGGTGTTGCGGGGGTGTTTCTCCCCGAAACAGAATCTTCTAGCTCCTCATCTTCTTCCGGCGAATCATATGGTCATTGTGTTAGCTGTGGCAAAAGAACAGCAAAAAGTCGTTTATACAGCGGATTTTGCGGGAGTTGCTACTCAAAGTGGAAAGATGCTGATTTTTGATATGGCAATCTATCTTTTTTAGATGCAAATTGATAATTGCTTCGACCCTCGTTGAAGCTACTCCCCCAGCAAAAACGCCACCCCTTTTGGGTGGCGTTTTGTTTCTTTTAGCCGGCGTTTTTCGCGGGGTGCGGGGACACGGGCGCATTGTTTTCCTTTTCTTACCTGTGTCTCAAAGCTCGCGCATTATATCGCAACCGTGCTGTTTTCCTTGGGGGCGTGTCGCTTTTCTGCGCTGCGGTATATGGCGCGGATTGCAAAATACAGGCAGTAGACGATAAAGCAGCTACCGAAGACGCAGAACACAACGACGGGCGGCATAACCTTGTCGGGCAGGAAGGGGAATATGCTGCTCTCAATAAAAAACCAATTCATTCCGCCGCCGTAGACGGTGTTTCCAAACGCCGCCCAGACAAGCATCATAAGGATTGCTACAAGCTCGCGCCATATTTTCTTAAACGAGAGGGTAACTCTCCCGAAGGAGAGATTGAAGACGCCCCAGCAGAACAAAAAGGCGTGATACATAAAGGTCTGAAATATTATGTAGGAGAAGGGCGGCTGACCGCCGAGAGCCGAGCCGGGATAACACATCCACATAAGCGAGGAGGTTACAGAGAGGACTACGACGACACCCTTTATCCTCTCGAGCCGCTTGTTAAACTGCACGAAGGGCACGAGCACCGCCATAACGGTACAGACATTGAACGGAAGCTTGTAGGTGCTGATTCCGCTGTAGCTGTCCGACAGGGGCATAATGAAGAAGTCTGCGACGTACAGACCGATAACGAGATAGGCGAATATCCTTATCACCCTGTCCTTCGCCTCCTCCGAGCGCTTCTTGAAGATGAGCGACAGGAAAATCGCGAGAAACGCGGTAACCGAAAGGTACAAAAAGTGCCAGCCGTCAAAGAGAGCGATTTTCAGCTCTGAGTTGTTCTCACTGAAAAGCCAAGCGAAAAAGTCCTTCATAAGCACCTCTCTGAGCCTGGGATTTGTTCCGGGCTCTTTAATTAGATTTCAGTCATATTTTATCAAAGACGGAGCTTATTTTCAACCCTTTGGAATGTGAAATAAAATGAATTCGGCACCGCTTCCGGCGAGAAAACGCGACACGGGTGCGACAAAAGGTATATTTTGTACGCCTTGGTGTCGGACTTTGTCGCAGTGTGTGCTCCGACGGCCCCTCCCCGCTTGTCGGCGGCGGGCAAAAAAGTGTGGGAATACGGCTTTGCCATACTCCCACACTTTGGGTGATATATTGATTATCAGACGAACAAGCCCTCGATAAACGGCTGTATGGATGCCGCGCCGCCAACGAGTATGAGCGCGATAACCATAATTATACAGCCGACGATATTCGTCTTCGTGAGCTTATCCTTGAAGATAAGTGCGGACGCGAGCGCGCTGAGGAGCATAACTCCCGCGTTGTCGAAGGTGTAGAGAATGTCGGTATCAACAACGCCGAGGGTGATAACGAGGACGTTGACTCCGAGGGCTGAAACGATAGCCGACAGAATGAGGAACAACAGCGAGCCGCGGGTCTGCTTGAACGCCTTTGGCATTTCGCGCTTCGTCGTCACTGCCAGGCGTATAGCGGCAATAATTGCCGAGCCGACGAAGGTGTAGATTACCATAAGCTGCTTGTCAACCTCGCCCGTGATTCTTCCCTGAAGGTCGAACAGGACGCCGTACATACCGTTAACCAGCGCGAGCGCGGCGCACAGGGGTATGAACAGCTTCGCTCCCTTGTAGTCGCCCGAGGCGCTCTCCTCGGGTCTCTTGCTGACAAGGTAAATAGCCACGCAGATTGCAGCGATAGCCACGAGCTTAAGCCAATAGAACGTGTCGCCGAGGAAGGCAACGGTAACAACCGCGGGAATCACTATTCCGCCGCCGAGAGCGAAAACCATCATTATGGAGTAGGGGCCTCTTGTGGACGCCTTGATGATGAACTGGTCGTAGCCGTAGAGTATAAGCGCGTTGAGGGCGCCGAGAAGGAGCGTTTCCCATCTGAACGGACCGAAGGAAAAGCCCGAAAAGAAGAGGGATACCACGGTAACAACCGCGCTGCATACGATACAGAACACCTCGGGTGAGTGCGCCTGGTCGCCCGGATATCTGTCGGTGTACATCTTTGAAAAGAGCGACTGCATCGTGTATAGCAGTATCATCATAGTTATGAGAATTATTTGTACCATTGGTATTTCCTCCTTGGATTTCAATCAAGGGCGATTATAGCATATATTGGGAGCTTTTTCAAGTGTGTTTTGTCATTTTTCTCGTTTTGGCCTTGCTATGCCGAGCTTTTTTGTGGTCAATGGGGTGTTGGGTGTTTATTAATTAATATGAAATGCTCTTGACCGGGGTTGCCATCGCGCTCGAATTATGCTAAAATCAGTCGGAAATCAAAAGACGAAAAGGAGTCCTTATGAGCTTTTTTGAGAAGTTCCTGACAGATTTGAGAATGGGCATGGATATGCCCGAGTCCTACGGCTGGTTTCACCTTATGTTTGTTTTTCTGACTATCGTCGCGTCCGTGGCGCTCTGCTGTCGTCAGAGAGATGCGAGTGATAAGACCGTCAGGCTAATCTGCCTTGTCGGCTGGCTTCTTATGGTTGTCGGCGAGGTGCTAAAGCAGATAGTCTATACGTACAAAATAGTTGACGGCGCTATCGTCGCCGATTTTCAGTGGTCCGCCTTCCCGTATCAGCTCTGCTCAACCCCCTTGTACGTTTTGCCCCTCGTTATCTTTTTGAAGGACGGACTTGTGAGGGACGCGGCAACCGCGTATATGATTGCCTTTTCTATCTTCGGCGGTCTGTGTGTCTACGTCTACCCGGGCGCTGTATTTAATACGAACTATGCTGTTGTATGCTTACAGACGATGGTGCACCACGGTCTGCAGATAATTCTCGGCGTCTATCTCGCGTCAAGATACAGAGCGAAGCTGAACTATAAGTATTATCTCAAGGGCGGAGCGGTCTTCGTCGCGCTGCTCGTTGTCGCTATGATAATGAATATCGCGGTGCATAACGCGCTTGTTGCGGCGGGCATTGACGAAGCCTTCAATATGTTCTATATCAGCCCATATTTTGACTGCGAGCTGCCGCTTTTGTCGATGATTTATCCGAAGGTGCCCTATCCCGTATTCCTCGCTATATATGTCGTTGGCTTCATTGCCGCCGCGGCTATAATATTCTACGCGGCGAAGGGAATAGTATATCTGTTGCACAAAGCCTCACTTGAAAAGGAAATTCCCGATGAAGCTTAATAAAACGTCACTTGTTATCTCGGCGATACCCTTCGTTGTCGCCGAGATAGTCTTATCATATCTCGTTCAGACGGCAAGAGGCGAGGTTGTGCCCGCCGTCAGCTATTTCTGCGTTCTTCTGGCGTTTATTTTCGCTATGTCGACGCTCTCCTGTGCCAAGGATATGGGAGATAACCTTGTGCGCCTTGGTCTTTTTATCACGCTAGGCGCTGACTATTTTCTCGTTCTGGCGAATCCGACAAGGGAGCTTGCGGGAGTTGTGGTTTTCTGTTTCGTTCAGCTCGCGTACTTCGCCGCCCTGATTCTTACCGACCCCCGCCAAAGACGCCGTGTGGCGCACGTTATTCTGCGCGTATCGGTAACGGCGCTTGTTGTCCCCGTGACACTGCTCGTCGTCGGAGAGGGAGTGGACGCGCTCGCGATATTCTCGGCTATGTACTATGCGAATCTCGTTCTGAACGCGCTGTTCGCCTTCCTTGATTATAAGAGGTGGTGGCTGTTCGGCGTGGGGCTTGTTGCCTTCGCGCTGTGTGATGCCTCGATAGGCTTCACCTTCCTTGCCAACGAGTATCTTGGCGCGACAGAGGGTAGCTTCCTGTATGCCGTTGCTAACTCGGACCTGAACCTTGCCTGGGTATTCTACGTGCCCTCGCAGGCGATTATCGCGCTCGTGCCTCTGTTCCACGCCTTTTCGGACGTGAGGGTTAGCCCTGCCTTCCGCCTTGGAATGAGTGGCATAGAGAAGCCCTCGGCGGAATAACCGAGAGCCCTTATTCAATATAAAAAAGGTGGAGCCTGAGGCTCCACCTTTTTGATTTTCGGTGTGATTAGTCGAGATTAAGCTTGTTGAGCATATCGCGAAGAACCTTCGCCTCCTCAACGGTAATAGTAACGCCCTTGCCCATCTTCTCATGGTCAGGCGACCAGGTACGGATGTCATACACGGGTTCTCTCTCGTTCCAGCTGATAAGGTTGAGCTCCTTGTTCCAGCCGTTGTTGCCCTCGCTAACGATACCGATTTTGTCAACTACCTCATACTTGATTTCAGGCATTTTCGTTTTCTCCTTAAATTATTATTTATATAAATATTTAAAAATTTAATATTTTTCTTAATTCTAACACAGTATTATTATATTGTCAATAAAATATATAAAATAATGGGAGAAAAATTGAAAAAACTTAAAAAAATGTCAAAATTTTCTCATATCCGTCCGTTTTGTCAGTATATTTGGGCTGTGGGCGTTGATTTTTCGCGCCCGTTGTGCTATTATTGTGTCAAGAAACGTTAAAGACAGCTTTGGGGCGAGCAGCCACGGAGTATGTCGGGAGAGGAAAATTATGAGAGCATTTGAGAGATTTTTAAAATACGCGGCATATCCCACAATGTCCGACGAAACCACGGGTACCACACCCTCGACAGCGAAGCAGCTCGTTCTTGCAGGTGTGCTCCGCGACGAGCTTGTCGAGCTCGGGCTTGCCGATGCCGTCGTGGACGGGTTTGGCTACGTGTACGCCACCCTTGAGGCTAACTGCGAGGGAGAGCACAACGCCATAGGACTTATCGCGCATATGGACACCTCCTCCGAGGCGTCTGATGAGAATATCAGGACACAGATTGTTGAATACCGAGGCGGAGATATTCTTCTGAGCGAGGAAAAGGGAATATATATGCGGGTCGCTGACTACCCTTATCTTGAGCGCTTCGTCGGTCAGAGCCTTATCACCTCCGACGGCACCACGCTGATAGGTGCGGACGATAAGGCGGGAATAGCCGAGATTATGACCGCTCTGGAGATTATAATCAAGGAAAATATCCCTCACGGTAAAATTTCGGTAGCCTTCACTCCCGACGAGGAGATTGGCGAGGGGGCAGACCACTTCAGCCTTGACACCCTTGGGGCTGACTACGCCTACACGGTGGACGGAGGATTTCTCGGGGAGCTGGAGTATGAAAACTTCAATGCCGCATCAGCTGTGGTGACGGTGCACGGAGTGTCGATACACCCCGGCTCAGCCAAGGATAAAATGAAGAATGCGGCGAGAATCGCCTCCGAGTTTGACAGCCTTCTACCCGAAGGGGAGATACCCGAGAGAACCGAGGGCTACGAGGGCTTCCATCATCTGCTCTCCATTGAGGGCGGCTGTGAGCTTGCGAGGCTCGCCTATATCATCCGCGACCACGATATGACCGCTTTCCTTGAGAAGAAGGCAGAGTTTGAGAGAGTGGCGGCGCTTATCAATGAAAGATACGGCGAGGGCACCCTCGAGCTCGTTCTGCGCGACAGCTACTTCAATATGCGGGAGATTATCGAGAAAAATATGTTCACCGTCGACAGAGCGAAGGCGGCTATGGCTAAGCTGGGTATAGCTCCCATCGTCACTCCCATCAGGGGAGGCACCGACGGGGCCAGACTTTCATTTATGGGACTGCCCTGTCCCAACCTCTCGACGGGCGGAGCGAATTTCCACTCTCGCTTTGAGTTCGTTTCGGTGGAGGCGATGGACAGAATGTCCGAGCTTCTGGTGCAGATTGTCAAGGACGTCGCGAGCGAGCCCAGGGTTGAGGTGAAGGTTTAAGCCTCTTTCCCGCACCCCGTGTCAAGTATTTTTTATAGAAAGAGAGCCCGACGGACTTGTTCCGTCGGGCTCTTGGGTTTTTCATCGGTGGTTTCCCGGGGTGTTACACCTCGATGAGCGCATCGAGTCCCATCGCCTCGAGCTTATCCCTCGGGCCGGTTACTGCAACGGTGGCGTGCGATGTCGCCTTGTCAATTATATCGCACATCGAAAGAAGCCTCTCGGGAGTGGTGTCTATCGCCTGCTGTCTGATTTTCAAGAAGTCGGCGTAGCTCTTGCCGGACAGGTATCTCACGGTTGCCGCAGTACCGTCCATTCTCGGCGTGGTGATGCTGTCTGTCGAGCCTATGGTGCCAATAATGAATTTTGTCAGGCTGACCCCCGATGCCAGAAGCTCTCTGACAGCATCGGTAACGGTAGCGAAAACGCCGACGCTTCTCTGGGGTGACGGGTCGCGGTAGGAGTAGCAGGCTGTCGTGCCGCTGTTCGCCCGACAGATAAATCCCGCGCCGTACGCGCCGCCCTTGACTCTTATTTCGTTCCAGAGTATTTCAAAGTCGAGAATTGTCGCCAGGGTCATCATAGCGCCGTCATATTCCTCGCCGACGCCTCTGATATTGCCGACAAGCGCCGCGTATGACACGGGCGAGGAAACCACTATTCCCTCGGTGCGCTTGGGCAGGGGAGTGAGCTTCGATACCTCGGGACGCTCGCCGCCGGGGGTTATGGCAGAGATGAGCTCGCGGACGAAGGCGCGGTCCTCGGCGCCCGTTATGCCAACTGTGAGTCTGCCTCGGGTGAGAAGCTCTATAACCCTCCTGAATACCGCTATCGGCTCTGTGGCAGGGGTATCTGTGTCGAGCTGTCTTTTGGTGTAGAGCAGCGCCTCTATACCCGTGGCGATTTCCTTCGCCGCCTCCAGCGCCTCGAGCTGCGCCGCTCCCCTCGATAGAGCTATCTTACTGCCGTCAGCGGCGAGATATTCTCTGCCGAGCGAGAGGGATTGGCGCATCTTCAGCTCGACGGGCTCGTTCTTGAAAATCCTCTCGTACAGGTACTCGCGCATAATATCAGTAACGGTCGGCTTGCACCTGTCTAGGACGGATATGGAGAGGGTGAGATATATTCTGACACCCTCGGGGCTCTTGATGGGGGTTATCTTGATGGATATTGAGCCGAGATTTGCCTTGATAATCTGCCTTAAGTCGTTGGCGCTGTGGGATGGGGTGTCGAGGTCGGATATACACAGCGGCAGCAGGGAGAGGGCGGAAAGCTCCGCAGATGTCAGGTCGGAGATGTCGAAGTACAGCTCGGCGTAGGTTATGCCTCCGCTTTCTTTGGCGTGGCTGATAACCCTGACTCCGTTTTCCTCATATATTTCGGTGGGAACCTCCTCGGGCGCGTCGGTGAGGTCGGATATAGAAAGAGCGGGGATGGTGGCAAGAGCCTCGTCGGTGTCCTCGTTCTCCTGCCACTCGGCAAGCGCGCGGCTGTCGCTACTGATTTTCTCTCTTTCGGCATCGGTAAGCGATGCCTCAAGCTTATCCAGCGCCTCCTTTTCAAGCCGCGCCTGCTCCTTTTCGAGCGTGGCGGACGGATGCAGGATAACGGTGGCCTCGTCGCTCTCGAGTATAGCCTTGAAGGTGTCTATGTAGTAGGGCGTGTCAATTTTTTCTCTGAGAAAGCCGAACAGCTCGGTATATTCAAGACCCTTCGCCGCATCGAAGCCGTACATCGCGTCTTCGAAAATCGACTGCATATATACGATGCCTCTGGGATACGAGCCAAAATCCGCCTCTCTCAGGGTGAACTCGGCAGAGTTTATCGCCGCCTCGAGAGCTTTTTTGTCAAGGCCCTCGGCAAGCGAGTCCGAAAGAGCCCTCTTGTATATAGAGATAAGCTCCTCCTCGCAGCCGTCCTTGACGTCGGTGAATCTGGCGGTGAGGGTGGGATAGGGAATACCCACGGATATGGAAAGGGTGAAGTTGGAGCACAGTCCGGAGTCAAGCACCCGTCTTTTCAGAGGTGAGTCGTTGCTCTCCGACAAAAGCTCCGTGACAAGAGCCACGGCGGTGCACACCTCTCTCGGAGGCTTGCCGCCCAGTCTTTTGATTATGCTGATTCGGGTCTTGTCCTTGCACTCCTCGGCGGCGGCAACGGGATAATCCCTGATAAGAGGCTCTGTTATTATAGCCTCACCCTCGGGAATATCTGGGTAGCACTCGCCCATATCAAATCCCGAAAGAATAGCGTCGAGCCTCTCGAGCACCTGCTCAAGCTCCACCTCGCCGTCAAGGCAGATGAGCGCGTTGGACGGGTGGTAGAGCCTTCTGTGAGTATCGCAGAATTGCTCGTAGGTGAGAGTGGGTATGGCGCTCGGATTTCCGCCGGAGTCGTGACAGTAGCATCCGCCGGGGAATGCTACCTGCCCCTCATAGTATCCCATCAGCTCGTCGGGCGAGGAATACGCGCCGAGCATCTCGTTGTAGACCACGCCGTTTCGGGTGAGCCTGCCGCACTCGTCATATTCGAGCCTGTGTCCCTCCTGCATGAAAATGCAGGGGTTTTTCGTCGCGTTTGGGAAAAGGACGGCATCCATATAGACTTCAAGCAGGTCCATAAATGCCCGCTTATTTTTGGTCGAGAAGGGATAAACCGTCTTTTCGCCGTAGGTGAAGGCGTTGAGAAAGGTGGTTATCGAGCCCTTCAGAAGCTCGGTGAAGGGATCCTTGACGGGAATTTTCTCCGAGCCGCAGAGCACCGAGTGCTCTATGATATGGTAGACACCCGTGTCGTCTGTCGGAACTGTGCGAAAGCCTATGGCGAAGGTCATATTCGCATCGGGTCTGTCAAGATAATATAGAGGCGTGCCCGTCCTCTCGTAGACGTATTCGACAAGGCTGGCGTCAACGTCAGGGCATTCGGTGGCCCCAAGCAGCCTGAAGCCGTGCATGCTTTTGTATTTTTCCATTGTTTTCTCCCTTCAATTTGTATGCCTGCTTATAAATTCGGCAACGGTATTCATATATTTATCCCTGTCTACAAGATAGGATAGACCGTGGTTCGCTCCTGCGAAAAGGTGTCTTTCAATCATATTGGGGTTCGCATCGCTGAGGCGCGCGCTGTGCTCCTCGGGAACCATACCGTCGCTGTCACCGTGTATAATCAGTATCGGCACTCTCGCCGCCCTCGCGGCTTCCGTTGCCCGCGAGTTTTCGGGGTCAAAGCCGCAGAATATTCTCGCGGACAATCGGATAAGCGGATATACGGCGGCAGGGAAGCCCATTTTCTTCGCCGTGTGAATGAGAATATCCTTCACCTCCGCGTACGGACAGTCGGCAATAACGCACCTGACCGCCTCGGGCATCGGTAGCGCAGACGCCTGCACAACCGTCGCGCCTCCCATAGATATTCCTATCGGAATAATGTCACAGTCGGGAAAACGGTCGGCTATATACTCCGTCCAATCTACAAGGTCGTATTTTTCATATATACCAAAGGAAATGAACCTTCCCTCGCTTTCAAGATGCGCGCGCTGGTCAATCAGCAAGAGATTGCAGCCGCCCTCAAGCGCCTCGAGCGCGCCACCCGAGAAATCTCTGTATGGGTTGCTCCTGTAGCCGTGCGCCATAACCTGAAACGGCGCGCCCTCGCGCCTGAAATACAGCCTGCCGTGCAGCCTGATGCTACCCTTGGTTGAGGTTATATATACGTCCTCGTACTCCTCGTTGAGAAGTCGGGTTATTCTATCTGTGCTCTCCTCCTTGAAGGGCGCCATAGCAGGCGCGTCAAAGCCGTCGAAGGCGTCTGTGTCCTTGCCGGAGCGAATAAAGGCTGTTCTGGCAATCCAATACAGCGCTAAGAGAAAAATAAATATCAGCCCGACAAGCGAAATTGCCGAGATTAAGAGAACAGTCACGGGAGCCACGGTGGACCTCCTTTCATATTGGCGTTATCGTTGTGCCGATTATATCTGCTAGTATATCAAATACTTTCGCCAAAGTCAACCCGCGCGGGCGAACAGATAGATTTATCAAGAAAGGAATTTTCTCCCGTGGCGGTGTTTGAACAGAAGAAAATCAAGCAATAATTAGATAGGACGGCGCTTTGCAGAGAGGAAAAAAAATTTAGAATTATTCTAAAATTTTTAAAAAACCTATTGACATATCACGGGGAAATATGTATAATTGACTCAGAATGATTTTAACATCGTTCAATAAATCGGAGTGTGACACAGAATGACCAAGCAAAGAGCGGCTATACTTGATATTATTCGCTCGGACAAATCTCATCACACCGCCGACGAAATCTTTAGGCTTGCACGGCAACGGCTGCCCGGTATATCTCTGGCGACGGTTTATAACAACCTGCACGCGCTCGAGAATATGGGGCTTATCCGCCGAATTACCGCCGAGCGTGATGCCGACAGATATGACAGCTCCTTCATCCCTCACGGGCACGTGGTGTGCGAGAGGTGCGGGAAAATGTGGGACTTCAATATCGACGGCCTTGATGGACTTTTGTCCGACGCTATCGGCTCGGAGTTTTCATCCTACGAGCTGAAGGTGAGAAGCCTGTGTGACAGGTGCAGAAAAAACGGCGTGGCGTAACTACGAATAAAATTATTTTTTAAGGAGAAATCAAAATGGATCTCAAGGGAACGAAAACCGAACAAAATCTTATGACCGCATTCGCAGGCGAGTCTCAGGCAAGAAACAAGTACACCTACTTCGCATCGGTTGCTAAGAAGGAGGGCTACGAGCAGATCGCGGCTATCTTCCTTCAGACCGCAGAGAACGAGAAGGAGCACGCTAAGCTCTGGTTCAAGGCTCTTGGCGGACTTTCCGACACAGCTGCTAACCTTCTTGCAGCGGCAGAGGGCGAGAACTATGAGTGGACCGATATGTACGCTCAGTTCGCTAAGGACGCTGAGGAGGAGGGCTTCAAGGCTCTTGCTTATCAGTTCCGCGCAGTAGCTGCTATCGAGAAGTCTCACGAGGAGAGATACAGAGCGCTTCTTAACAACGTTGAGATGCAGCAGGTGTTCGAGAAGGGCGAGATGACTATGTGGGAGTGCAGAAACTGCGGACATCTCGTTATGGGCAAGAAGGCGCCCCCCGTATGCCCCGTATGCGCTCATCCTCAGGCATACTTCGAGGTCAGAAAAGAGAACTATTAATCAATATGTGTTTGAGCGGAGCTGCCGTCTGGCTGCTCCGCTTTTTTCTTCGGTTGCCGAAAAATAAAAATATTTATAACAATAATTGAAATGGGAGACGATATGTGCTAAAATAGAGCGTGTAACCCTTTATTTTGGAGGTAGATATGCGAGTATTGGTTGTTGATGACGAGCGCGAGATAAGACAGGTTATCAGACTTCTTCTCGAAAACGCGGGATACGAGGTTTCGGAGGCGAGGGACGGCAGGATGGCTGTTACCGTTGTTTCTGAGGACAGGTCGGTCGACCTCGTTATTATGGATATAATGATGCCTTATATGTCGGGAATTGAGGCTACGGCGGAGATAAGACGCTTTTCCACCGTGCCCGTGCTGTTTCTGACGGCGAGGTCCTTTGACAGCGATAAGATAGATGCGTACACCGCGGGTGGCGACGACTATCTTGTCAAGCCCTTTTCTGCGCCTGAGCTGTTGCTGAAGGTTGACGCTCTGACCAGAAGATACAATTCCTACGGAGCGAAGGACGCGGATAACGCGGACGCCGTGCGGTTGTCGGGCGGGGTGGTTATCAATCCCACCAAGCGCGAGGTTATGAAAAACGGAACGCTCATAGAGCTTCGTGACAAGGAGTACGAGGTGCTCATCTACCTTGTTAAAAACCGTGGCAGAGTCGTCAGTGCGGACGAGCTCTACGAGGCGGTATGGGGCGAGATGCCCTTGCCCTCGTCGTCAAATAATATAACCGTGCACATACTTAACCTCAGGAGAAAGCTCGAGGATAACTCCTCGGCGCCTAAGGTGATAAGAACGGTATGGGGAAGGGGATACCAGATTGACTGACAGAAAAGGATTCACCCTTCGACGCAGATTCCGCTCGATGCGAGTCGCGATGCTGGTTGCTACGGTTTTCGCCGTTGCTCTGGCTATTGTGACCTTCGCGGTTATCGAGGTCGGAGCGAACGCATATATAAATAAAAACTATCTTTCCAAGGAAAACAAAACCGCGAGGGAAAACGAATACGCCAAGGAGCTTCAGGAGTACGTTAACCGAAACGGGCTCTCATCTACGGATATTCCCAAGCTTGCAGAATGGGCTCAGGGAAACAGATATCTGTACGTTATGATACACAAGGATGATAAGCTCCTATTTGAAACGGGACAGTACGAGGAGCCCGAGAAGAAGCCCGACGGCGAAGAACAGAAGCCCGACGGTGGAGCAGACGGCGGCGCAGAGGACGGTACAGACGGTGGCGCAGAGGATGGAGGCGGCTCCGATGGAGAGACTACCCCGCCAATCGATAAGCCGTCGACAGATAACGAGGGAGAGAATTCCGGCGGCGCCGCAGGCGAGAGCGGCGAGGATAAGGAGGACGGCGGCAGCTTGGGCTCGGGAATTACCGTCAATATGCCCACCCGCGAGGAATTAATGAAGTATGCCGCCGAAAAGGAGGCACATCTTATAACTATGTCGGACGCGTCCGTTCTCGTTTCGATGGCTGACTTCACAGAGTATTTGTACTACGATATAGTCAATATAGCCGCGGTTCTGATGGCGGTTATAGTTCTTGTTATCACCGTGCTTCTGTATTCGCACGGAGTTACGAGGCGAATCTCGGGCATAGCGAAGGACGTCGCGGCGGTTGCGGGTGGCGATATGGAGCACCGCATTCGTCCTGACGGACAGGACGAGCTTGGCAGACTGTCGGGCGACGTTGAAAATATGAGAAGCGAGATGTTAAAAAACGTGGCGAAGGAGAGAGCCGCTCTCGATGCCAACGCGGAGCTCGTTACCTCTATGTCGCACGATATCAGGACGCCGCTCACGGTTCTTCTCGGATATCTTGACGTGATGCGTCTGCACGCTCCCGACGGAGTTATGCTGGATTATATCAACGCCTCGGAGAAAACCGCTCTGCGACTGAAAAAGCTCAGTGACGATATGTTCAATTACTTCCTGCTTTTCGGAGGAGGAGCGGCAGATGTGGATATGCAGGAGTATGACGCATATACTCTGCTTGACCAGATGCTCTCAGAGCACGTCCTGCTGCTTCGTGAGCAGGGATATGAGGTTGAGATTAACATTATTTCTCTGGCATCAAGGCAGCCGTCGGCGAGGATTGTTACCGATGCCAACCTGCTTCAGAGAATAATCGAAAACGTTATTTCGAACGTCCTGAAATATGCATCAAGGTCCCACCCCGTGCTGCTTTCTGCGTATATAGAGGACGGTAAGCTGCTGCTTAATCTTATAAATCGCATCTCCGATAGCACAGAGGGCGTTGAGAGCAACGGTATAGGTCTGAAGACCTGTCGGAAGCTGGCTGAGGTTATCGGCGCGTCCTTTGAAACCTGGGTTACGGATACCGAGTATTCTGTGACTCTGCGGATTGATATTCTGGAGGATGAAGGATGATAAGCTTCAGCGCACTTGATAATGATACCAGGGCGCGCGTCGTCAGCGAGCTTTTGCCGCTGTGTGAGGGTGACGGGGCGCTGGAGATGATGCTTGACAGCTTTTTCTGCCTTTCAGATGAGGTAGAGGAGGTCGCCGTCTGCGCGGCATTCGGTTGCCTTTTGGTGAGGATATACGACGAACAGAGATATGTGTTCGTCTACCCTTTGGCTGTATCCGAGGATTCGCTCGTTGAGGATGCGCTGAGAGAGCTGTCGCTCTATGCAAGAAGATATCTTATTCCACTTGCCTTCACCGACGTTATGCGCGAGGAGCTACCGGTGCTTGAGGGTGTATTTTCTCACGTCGAACGGCACGCCTATGACGAGAGCGGCGAGAGCTATTTCGTCATGATACAGAACGAGCTTGACCTTATGGGGGAGCTGCCCGAGGTTAACAGGGAGGGCGTTTCTCTTGGATTTCTCTCCGACGCTGAAATTTCAGAGTACGCGAGGCTGTGCTCGGATAGGGAGCTGAACAGGTATTGGGGCTTTGATGATACGGCGGACAATCCCGACTGCGACCCCGAGGGCTTTTATTTCACCGTTATGCGCGAGCTTGAGGACGGAGTCGCTCTGTCACTCGCGGTAAGATATGACGGCGGATATATCGGCGAGGGCGTTATCTATGACTTCGATTATCACGGAGCGGCGGAGGTAGGACTGAGGCTTCTTCCCGAGTATCAGGGAAGGGGACTTGGAGAGGGGGCTCTTCTGGCACTTTTTGATATGTGTCGCGCGATTGGCCTTTTCGCCGTCTATGCCACCGTTGACGAGCGAAACACGGCGGCGCAGGAACTGTTCTCCCGTCATCTTGTCAAGGTTGGCGAGTATGACGGCGTTATAAGATACTATAAGATATTCAATTCGTTGGAATGAAAGAAAATGCCACCCGAGCGGGTGGCATTTTTTGACCTGTGGGAAACTGAATTGTTGAAGACGTTTTTTTGGGCTCAGCCCTTTTTCTTATATTTTTCGGCGAGCTCGGCGATTTCCTCTGCGGTGCTGTTGAGCTCCTCTCTGAGCTCCTTAGGGCTGACTCGCAGGGCACCGTTGCCGAGTATGATAAATTGCTCGTCCATATCCGAGGTTACGACTCTGACCGTGTTTTCCCTTGCTATTTCGTAGGTCGTTCGCTCTATATATGCGTCTGCGGTCTGGCGCTCCTTGGTGTAGATAACGGTGAGCTCACCGTATCTTTCGATGCTGCCCTTGCCATCCTTAACCATATAGGCGTCGAACACTATGATAACCTTGCACCTTCTTATAGCGGAGTAGCTGCACATCAGGCGGATGAGGGTATCTCTTGCCAGCGACAAATCGACCGCCGACACCACTCTCAGCTCGTCCCAGGCGTGGATAACGTTATAGCCGTCGACGATAAGGTAGTCGTCGCCCTTTTTCCTCGGCTTCGGCGCTTTTTTGGGCTTCTGCTCCTCGCTTTCGTTGACCCTTTTTTCGACGGGGGCGCGCTTTTTCGGCTTTCCGTAGGTAGCCTCAAAAATCCGCATCAGCTCCTTGTCCTCCTCCGCCGTGCCTCCGTAGCGCAGGGCTCGGGCTCTCTTGGATATCTCCGTCTTTTCGTCGTCTTCCCTTGCAGATACGTCGGGCGGCGCGTGCATCTTTTCGTCTGCCTCGTACCAGGGCACGGAATATCCCGCTCCCGCGCGGCAGAAAACCGAGCCTGACGGATTTCTCTCGTCGAGCTCTGCCGTGTAGCCCGAGCTTTCAATCACCTCGCTCGCGTTGTGCGCGGGGCGATATGCTCCCGGGGTTAAAAGCATCTGCCCGTGACCGTGGGTGTAGGCTCTCAGCGTCATAGGATATGAGCGTATGGTTGCAACGGGACACACACCCGTCACGCTGACGGTCTGTCCGTTTGATTCGGTCGAGTCAATATCGCCGTGCATATTCGAGATGTCTGTCAGAAGTCTTCCGAGATTTGACACGGGTAGCTCTATTCTGAACTCGAAGGTGGGCTCAAGAAGCACAGATTTCGCCTTCATAAGCCCCTGTCTTATAGCGCGGTAGGTCGCGGCTCTGAAATCGCCGCCGACGGTATGCTTCTGGTGAGCTCTGCCTCCGATAACGGTAATTCTGACGTCGGTCAGGGGAGCTCCGACGAGCACGCCGCGGTGAACCTTTTCCTCAACGTGCGTGGCGATAAGCCTCTGCCAGCTAAGAGCGAGGCGGTCTCTGTCACAGTCGAGCTCGCACACTATCCCGCTGCCCTCGTCGAGAGGCTCTATCCGAAGATGCACCTCGGCGTAGTGTCCCACGGGCTCGAAATGCCCCGAGCCGATAACCTCTGTGAGTATAGTTTCTCTGTATAATATCCTGCCTTCGTCAAATCCGACCTCGATGCCGAGCCTGTCGGCGATAAGTCTTATGAGAACCTCTCTTTGTATCTCTCCCATCAGGCTTACCCTTATTTCGCGGCTCTCGCCGTCGTAGGAAAGCGAGAGTGAGGGCTCCTCCTCGGCAAGCTGACTGAGGGCGAGATAGGTCGCGTGGGGATCAGCCCCGTCGGGCAGAATCATTCTGTAGCACAGAGGCGGCTCGAGCATAGCGACGTCGTTAGCCTCAAAGCCAAGTCCCATACCCGCCGCCGTTCCGGACAGCCCATACAGCGCGACAACGTCACCGGGGAGAGCTTCCTTCAGGGGAGTCGAGCGCTCGGCGGAAAATACCCGTATCTGCTCGACCTTTTCGGTTATAGTATCGGCGCCTCGCTTTATTTCTACGGTGTCCTTGGGGCGAAGAATACCGCCCGTTATTTTGGCGAAGGAGATTCGCGCTCCGCTCTTGTCGCGCGTTATCTTATAGACCTTGGCACCGAATATATTTCTCTGGTATTCTGTGGGGAGGGTGTACTTATCTATTCCGCGAAGGAGCTCCCTCACGCCCTCGAGCTTGAGGGCTGAGCCAAAAAAGCAGGGGAATATTTTCCTTGCTCTTATCCTCTCGGCTATATCCTTCGACGTGGGCATAATTCCTTCAAAATATGATCCCATCAGCCTCTCGTCGCTCGTCGCGACCTCTTCAAAAAAGCTGTCAGCTCCATCGCTGTTAAAGTCAATGCAGCCCGTCGAGAGCGCGCACTTGAGCTCGTCGCATATCTCGCGCCTGAGCCTTGTCGAAAGGTCGGTCTTGTTGACAAAAATGAGGGTGGGTATCCTCCTTGCCGCGAGCAGTCGCCAGAGCGTGCGGGTATGAGCTGTAACCCCGTCCGTGGCGCTGATAATCAGAATAGCGTAGTCCTCTATGGCAAGCGTGCGCTCGGTTTCGCAGGAGAAATCAATATGCCCGGGAGTATCGATAAGAGTGATATGGGTATCCCCCGTGTCAAATATAGCCTGCTTTGAAAAGACGGTGATGCCCCTTTCTCTCTCGAGGGCGTGGGTATCAAGATGCGCGTCGCGCCTGTCAACCCTGCCAAGGCGGTCGGTAGCGCCCGAGAGGTACAGCATCGCCTCGGAGAGCGTCGTTTTTCCCGCGTCAACGTGAGCCAGAACACCAACGACTATGTTTTTCATATATACCGACCTCCCTTCGTAATTCTTTTATTGAAAAGTCAGCCTGACCGAAAGTTAGGCTGACTTGTGTTTTCGCTTGGAAATTTTTTAGTTGAACGCCTTGGTGATTTTCGCAGATAGAGCATCGGTGTCGATTTCGTCCGGGATAAGCCTTTTTCCCTTTCTTTTGACCGAGAATATCTCGATGGGCGCGAGGGCCTCGTCACCCTTTTTCAGGGTGAGAATATAGGTGTAGTCCACGACGGGTCTGTCGGGTGTCTCGCCGTCCGCGGTAAGATAGGAATAAGCGCACACAGCCTCAGTCCCGTCTGCCTTCGCGAGAATTGAGCGCACCTCTTTTCTCGCCTCTCTCTCCCTTGCCTTAGCTGACTCGGAGTCGGGAGCCTTGCAGTGCGAGAGCTTGTAGCGCCTTGCCGCCGCACCCTTTAATCCCTCGGGAAGAATACCGATAACCTCCTTGCCCGAGTATTTCTTTATCATACGGGCAAGACGGGCGCTGCGCTCCATTCTGCCCTCCTTGTAGAACATATAGAAGGTATAATCCTCGCCGTCGATAAGGAAGGAGTCGAAAACGAATGGAATAGTCATATCGTACTCCGCCTTGATGCCTCTGACGTTCTTCCAATCGTATATTTCTCTGTCACCCGTCAGATATCTGATGCGAATACCCCTGTCGTCAACGACGTAGAAAAGAGGCACGGTAGAGGCAGACAGAAGGAAGAATATGCCACAGCCGAGGGCTACCCAGCCCCAGCTCTCGAGGTGATGCGTGCGAAAATAGATGAAAAAGCCCACGAAGATAAGCGAGCCCAGAATGAGCGTGGCTGCAGTTCTTGATAACGTTATAGATTTATTTTTCATAATAACCTCTTCAGATTGATTAGCAAGTCTAGTATATCATAAGCGGGAGCCTGTGTCAAGAAAAAGGTGAAGGAATGGGGCTGCGTCCGCTTACAAAGGGGCGATAAAGCGGCGAGGCAGAAAAATCCACCTCGCCTTTTTGGGCCGCGCCCGAAGGCGGCGGCATATTTCAATGATAATTTGTATCCTGCCCCTGCTATAAATTATTCTGTACGAAGCGCTACCACGGGGTCCTTCTTGGACGCGCTCGATGCGGGAATCAGGCCCGATATGAGAGTCAGACCTATCGAGAGGAGCACGAGCAGCACCGCCTGAGATATGGGCAGCGCGGCAATGCGCGAATAGCCGATTAGCGGCTTCAGGATAAGGTTGACAATGACAGAGATAAGATAGGTCGTGACAACACCTATGATGCCCGCGAGAGAGCCGATAATGAAGGTTTCTGCGATAAAGAGGTGGCTGACGTCCTTTTTCCTTCCGCCGAGCGAGCGGATAACGCCTATTTCCTTGATTCGTTCAACAACCGATACGTAGGTGATGATACCTATCATTACCGTTGATACAACGAGCGAGATGGAGGTGAAGGCGATAAGGGCGTAGGAGATAACGTCAATCATAGTGTTAATCATATCTATGATTATCTCCAGGGTGTCCGTGTAGGAGACGTTGGCTCTCTCCGAATCGGTATAAGTCTTTCCGTTGACCGTCAGGTCGTCCTTGCTGTTCCACTTATCAAGATAGTCGGTGACAAGGTTCTTCGAGTCGAACGAGAGCGGATAGATTTTGACACTGTTGGCAACGTCAATTCCGCCTAGTGAGCGCGCGCCGATTGTCTTCATAGAGACGAGAGTGCTGATATTAACGCTGGAGCCGCCGGAGCCCTCCTGCTCTCCGCCGCCCGCAGAGCCCATAGAGCCCATAAGGTCTGTGGCGCTGAGCGACTCGCCGACGAAGGCGCGGTCGGATTTGATAACGGTCTTTCCTTCCTCGTCGGGTGTGACGGAGCGATAGTTAAAGTCATAGAATACGCCAATCGCGCTTCCGTTGAAAACGGTTGAGGTGATGTCGCCCTTTTCCTTGACGTAGTCGACGATTTCACTATTCATATTCCTTTCGAGAACGTGGTTGGTGAGAGCCTCCGTGTAGTAGATACCGGAGGAAAGACAGCCGTAGTTGGTCTCCTCGTTAGCTATAAGAATACCCGTTATGCGAAGCTTGACGCCCTCGCTCCTTATATCCTTCGCGTCGTGGTGGTACTTGAAGGGAGTGGTGTTCATCACCTTGTAGGTGCCGTCACCGTTTGGTATCTTTATCTCGGTGTCGGTATTGTATTCATATATAGCGTTGTTGGGGTACCAGGTGAAGCTGTGCTTATCGCTGAGCAGGTCGTCGTACGTGTAGTAGGACACGTCGAGCTCGGGGTTGTAGTACTTGGCAAGGGGATCCCATTCCTCCTCGGGCTTATCCTTCGAGCTCTCGTATGCCGCCTTGTAGACCAGGTTATAGAACTCCGCCTCGGTGAAAATTCCAAGCCTGGCCAGAAGCATATCGGACAGCTCCTGGTCGCCGTTCAGAACGAGCATAACCTCGTCGTACTCGTCGGCGATCTCGCCGTACACCTCATACTGCGAGGCGATATAATCGGGGTTGTTCGGCGCCTGCTGGAAGGAGGGGGCGAGCTGTGTGACGTAGCTCGCGTATTTTGAGTAGTCGGTTTCCTTGAGAACAGATGTGTATATGTTAGTGAGGGCGGCTATCGAGATGTTGGAAACGGTCTCGCCCCCCTCGGCGTCGGTGTGAGTGAAGCTCGTATAGATAGAGTGATTCATATCTATACCGTAGCCGAAGCTCATAGCGTTATAATATTCCTTGGGCATAGCCTTGACAAAGTCAAGATACTCCGGCTTCAGCTCGTTTTTGATAAAGAACGCCTCCTCCGCCGCGGTCATTTTGGCAATGTAGGCAATCATTGAGCTGATATACGCCTTGTGAGGCTCCTTTTCGACGGAGTCGTCCGAGCCCTGATGCATCATATCGGATATGGCGTTGAAATCGTAGGCGGTTTCGGTGATTGTTATGGGGTTGCCCGAGAGCATATCGTCCTGCATTGCCGCGACGTAGCCCTTGATGCCCGCCGAGAAGGCAAGCACCATAGCGATGCCGATAATACCTATCGAGCCCGCGATGCCGACCATAACCGTGCGTCCCTTCTTGGAGAGCAGGTTTCTAGCCGAGAGCATCAGGGCGGTGAGGACGGACATCTTCGCCTTTTCCTTTTTCTTCTTTTTCTCCTTGACAAGCTTTTTCCGCTCAGCCTCGGCGCACGCCTCGAGCTCTGCTCTTTCCTTTTCGGCTATCGCCAGAAGCTCTGCGAGCTCCTTCGCCTCCTCTGCCTCGGTCATAGGATTGGTATCCTCGAGCAGCTGTCCGTCGAGCAGACGCACTATTCTCGTGGAATACTGCTCAGCGAGCTCGGGGTTATGGGTAACCATAATAACCAGCCTCTCCTCGGAGATCTCGCGGATAAGGTCCATAATCTGAACGCTGGTAACCGTGTCGAGCGCTCCTGTCGGCTCGTCTGCGAGGAGTATCTCGGGGTCGTTGACCAGCGCTCTGGCGATAGCGACCCTCTGGCACTGTCCGCCCGAGAGCTGATTCGGGCGCTTGTAGTACTGTCCCGAAAGTCCGACGCGGTCGAGCGCCTCCTTTGACCTCCGTGTGCGCTCCTCCTTGCCGATGCCCGCGATGGTGAGCGCGAGCTCAACGTTTCCGAGTATCGTCTGGTGGGGTATGAGGTTATAGCTCTGGAATATGAATCCAACTCTGTGGTTTCTGTACACGTCCCAATCTCTGTCGGTGTAGGACTTGGTGCTCCTTCCGTTGATGACGAGGTCACCGTCGGTGTAGTGGTCAAGTCCGCCTACTATGTTAAGCAGGGTGGTTTTTCCGCAGCCCGATGGACCGAGAATGGAGACGAACTCTGTTTTTCTGAACGAGATTGAAACACCCCTCAGGGCATTGACAACCTCGGATGAGGTGATATAATCCTTTTTTATGCCTTCCAGTTTTAGCATTTTCTCTTCCTTCTTGGTTTGTTAGTACAATTATACGCTTAAATTATGAATAATTAAAGCATTTTCGGGACTTTTTTGAAAATAATTAAACATTTTTTTAAGAAATGTGTTATTATATACTTGAAGTCAACCCAAGGAGGCGCTCTCTATGCTCGGAGCTCTTATCGGCGACGTTGTGGGCAGTCGCTTTGAATTCAAGAATTTCAAGTCCCGCGACTTCCTTTTTTTCGCTCCGGGCTGTCACCCCACCGACGACAGCCTGATGACTCTCGCCGTGGCGGAGGCACTCGTTCTGTGCCGAAACGACGATTCAAGGCTCGCCGAGGTAACCGAGAGGTGTATGCACAGAATTGCCAGAAGACACCCCAACGTCGGCTGGGGCGGAAGGTTCTACTACTGGGTATTTGAACTGAATCCCGCCAACCCGTACAGCCTTGGAAACGGCGCGGGAATGAGAATAAGCCCTGTCGGCTGGGTAGCGGACAGCGAGGAGAAGACCAAAGAGCTGTGCCGTACCGTGACCGAAATCACCCACGGGCATCCCGAGGGTCTGCTCGGAGCAGAGGCAATCGCCATAGCTGTCTATATGGCGCGCACGGGCAGGTCGAAGGAGGAGATATATAAGAGGATGATAACCGATTATTATCCCGAGATAGACGACTTCACCCTCGACAAAATACGCCCGAATTATGAGATAGACGATAAGGGTCTGTGGGTAACCTGCAGAGGAAGCATACCGCAGGCGCTCAGGGCGTTTTTTGAGGCGGAGAGCTTTGAGAGCACTATACGAAACGCCATATCGATAGGCGGAGATGCCGATACCATTGCCGCTATGGCGGGCTCGGTGGCAGAGGCGTACTACGGAGTGCCACAAGAGATGGAGGAGGAGCTTCTTAAATATTTATCCGAGGACCTTTTAGGGATATACAACGCCTTTTCGCTGATAAAGAAAGGGCGGGTCGCGAAATCCAACTGAATAAGGACTTGCACAGAGAAGGAAAGTGTGCTAAAATAAATAAGTAATTCAATAAAGGAGTATAAAGCTATGATACTTGACAGAAAAAGCATTGACCCCAAATACAAGTGGGATCTGACCGCTATCTACGAGGACGAGGCGGCATTCTACGCCGACTACAAGAAGGTTGAGGCTCTGGTTAAGAGCTATCCCGCTCACGAAAAAACGATTACCGCGAGCGCAGAGGGACTCTATAACGCCCTTGCTGCTATGTGCGAGATCGAGGATTTGTTCGGCACCCTGTGGCAGTACGCCTCGCTGAACTTCGCGGTTGACACCACCAACAACGCATATCAGGCTCTGAACGCCAAGGTCAGAACTCTGGCTATCGAGGCGGGGGCTGCGAGCTGGTTCGTCAATCCCTATATACTGAGGCTTGATGAGAAGACGGTTGAGGAGTGGTTTGAGAGCTACCCCAAGCTTGAAACCTACCGCCGTATGATCGAAAAGATAATGCAGAGAAAGGCTCACACTCTCTCCGACGAGTGCGAGATGCTGATGTCGAAGATAGAGAACGCCTTTGGCGGAGCCAACCAGACGCGTAGTCTTTTCGCCAATGCAGACCTTCGCTTCGGAAAAATCAGAGGCGAGGACGGCAAGCTTACCGAGCTCACCGACACTAACTACGTTCCCTTCCTGATGAGCACCGACCGCAGGGTTCGTCAGGCGGCGTTCCGCACGCTCTACAAGACCTACGAGCAGTTCGGCAACACCTTCGCCGCGCTCTACAATTCGCACGTCAAGGAGGCTACCACTCTTGCTAAGGTGAGAGGCTACAAGAGCTCCATCGCCGCCTCCACCTCCTACGACGAGGTGACCCCCGTTATCTACAACAACCTTATCAGCACAGTCAATAAGAACCTTGCTCCCCTCTACGAGTACTACGAGCTCAAGCGCCGCATTCTCGGCGTTGACAAGCTCCACCTGTACGACGTGTACGCTCCGCTCGTTACCGAGCTTGATAAGAAGTACACCTACGAGGAGGCGGTTGCAGAGGTGCTTGACACCGTTGGTATATTCGGAGAGGAATATAAGTCCACTCTCACCGCCGGTCTTACCGAGCGCGGCTGGGTTGACGTTTATCCCACCAGAGGAAAGAGAGGAGGAGCATTCTCCTCGGGCGCTCACGGCACTGAGCCCTATATCCTTCTCAACTTCACCGAGACCTTTGACGACGTGTTCACCCTCGCGCACGAGGCTGGTCACTCGATGCACACCTACTTCTCGGATAAGTACAACGAGCCGCACAACGCCAACTACCGAATCTTCGTCGCCGAGGTTGCCTCGACCGTCAATGAGCTTCTTCTCGCTCACAGAAAGCTCCGCGAGTGCGAGAGCGACGTTGAGAAGATGTACATTCTCAATCAGCTGATGGAAACCTATAAGGGCACTCTCTACCGTCAGACTATGTTCGCAGAGTTTGAGAGGGATATGCACGCTCTGTGCGAGAAGGGCGAGCCGCTCACCGCAGACGTCATTAAGAAGAAGTACTACAGAATAGTTAAGCGCTATTTCGGCAAGGATGTAGCCTGCGATAAGCAGATTGCCTGCGAGTGGATGAGAATACCTCACTTCTTCACCTCCTTCTACGTCTACAAGTACTCCACCTGTATCTCCGCCGCCTGCGCCATAGTTAAGCGCATCGAAACCGAGGGCGAGGCGTACGTTGAGAAGTACATTGACTTCCTGAAGTGCGGTGACTCAAAGTCGCCTCTTGACAGCCTGCTCGTGGCAGGTATTGATATGACGAGCCCCGAGGTCGTTGAGAGCGCGGCGCAGGACTTCGCGGAGTGCGTCAGACAGTTCAGCGAAATTCTGGAGAGAAGCGGAAGGTAACCCTTTCGGCTTAATACAGAAAAAAGAGCGGGAGCACGGGGACTTAAAGGCTCTCTCCCGCTCAATTCAAATCGCTTGACTTTTTAATTTCCTTTAGTTATAATATAATAAAAACTTCATGAGGTGAAAAATGGAAGAAAGAGAGCTTAATCCTATTGAGATGCTTCTCGATGAGAACAACGATGACAATATTATTCTCTACGATGAGGACGGAAATCCCACCGAGTTTGAGCAGATTGCTATAATTCCCAACGAGGCAGGAGTTTTCGTCATCCTCTCTCCCGTTACCGAGATTGAGGGAGTTGCCGAGGATGAGGGAATGGTTTTCGTCATCGAGGAGGATGACGAGGGCGAGCTGTTCCTTACTCTCGTTACCGACGAGGAAGAGATTGACGCGGTATTCGCAGAGTATGACAGACTTGTTGAGGAGGATGAGGACTAATCCTCCTCCTTCTTTTTCACTGAAATATGGGGGTGCTTATGAATAAGGAATCCTTTGGAAAGAGAAATTGGCTGGTGCTTCTCATCTTCGGTCTTGCAGGACAGATAGCGTGGAGCGTCGAAAATATGTACTTCAACCTCTTCGTCTACGACACCGTGGCGAAGGATCTTGACTCTATAACCCTGATGGTACAGCTCAGCGGCGTTGTTGCCACAGTCGTAACTCTGCTGGCGGGTACACTTTCGGATAAGGTCGGACAGAGGAGAAAATTTATATCCTTCGGCTACCTTATCTGGGGCGTTACCGTCGCTCTGTTCGGCTACCTGTCGCCCGAGCTTGTGGGGAAGATATTTAACACGGATGGGGCCAAATCCGTCGCGATAACCCTCGTTCTGGTTATAGTGGGCGACTGCGTTATGACGCTTTTCGGCTCTACGGCGAACGATGCGGCGTTTAACGCCTGGCTCACGGATAACACCCGTCCGTCCTTCCGCGGAAGCGTCGAGGGTGTGGTAGCGGTGCTTCCGCTTCTGGCTATGCTTATCGTCGCGGGCGGCTTCGGAATACTCGTTGAGTCACTCGGATATTCAACCGTCTTTCTCGCTCTTGGTATAGTCATCACTCTGTGCGGAGCGCTCGGTATATACTTGATTAAGGACAGCGACACACTCGAGAAAAACGGCGGGATCCGCGATATACTGTACGGCTTCCGTCCGTCGGTAGTCAAGAGCAATCCCGCTCTGTATCTGACCTTCCTTATAGTCGTGGTGTACGGCATAGCGTGTCAGATATTCATGCCATATCTTATAATCTATATGAGAGAATATCTCTCCTTCTCGGTAGTCGAGTACAGCGTGGTGTTTGGTGTCGCTATCGTCTTCGGCGCGATTATCAACGTCGTTCTCGGCAGAATTTCCGACCACGCCTTCAAGCCAAGACTCCTCTATCTCGCTGTCGGAATTATGGCTATGGGACTTTTCGCTATGTACATAGCCAACGGTATGGGACATCTCGCCAACCTGATATTCTTCGGCTGCGCGGGCTTCGCTATGATAACCGGCTACATATTCGTCGCACAGCTGACGGGCTCGATAATGCGCGACTACACACCTGCGAGGGACGCGGGAAAGCTGCAGGGCGTCAGAATGGTGTTCAGCGTGCTTATACCTATGCTCGCGGGACCCTCTATTGGAAACGCTATCAACAGAAAGATGAATGTTCCGCTCGAAAACGCGGGAGCTGACGTTATGACTACGGAATTTATCCCCGCTCCCGAGATTTTTCTCGCGGCGGCTGTAGCCTGCCTTGTGATTCCCATTCTCGTGCATCTGCTCTGTCGCGCGTGTGAGAGCGAGGAGAGTGGCGCGAATGGTTGATCTGCATCTGCATACCACGGCGTCCGACGGTACCGATACTCCCCGTCAGCTCGTCAACAGGGCGAAGGATAAGGGCATCAGTATAATTTCAGTCACCGACCACGATACCGTGGGCGGAATAGAGGAGGCGAGAGCGGCTCTCCCTCTCGGTATGACGCTTATAGACGGAGTAGAGTTTTCCTGCGTTAGCTCCGGAGAGGGGAAATTTCGCTGTCATATTCTCGGCTACGGAATTGACCCCGGGTGCGACGCTATAAATTATGCTATCAAAAGGGGAATTGACAAGCGCCGCGAAAAGCTTTTAGCTAGGCTTGACTACCTGAAGAGCGGCTTTGGTATATGCTTTTCTCCTGACGAGGAGGAGGGGCTCTTCTCGGCTAATTCCACAGGAAAGCTGCATATCGCGCGCCTGCTTATCGAAAAAGGATATGCGGCGAGCGTCAGCGAGGCAATAGAGAAATATCTCAGTATTAGATTGCCCGACGACCGTATAGACGCTTCGCTTGCCATAGAGGCGATTATCACCTCGGGCGGTATTCCCGTATATGCTCACCCCATAGGCGGCGAGAGGGAGAAAAGACTTGACGCGCAGGAGCTTTTCAGACGCGCTCGAGAGCTCAGGGCGCTTGGCGTCAGAGGCCTTGAGGCATATTATTCAAGATATACAGCCCGTGACCGCACACCCATTCTTGAGGTGGCGAGCGAGCTCGGTATGCTCGTCAGCGGAGGCAGCGACTACCACGGCGAAAATAAGACCGTGCCGCTTGGCTGTCTTTCCGCAGACGGAGAGCGGGTTGACGGCTTTCTTCTGACCGTGCTTCCTCTGCTTCTTGGGGATTGACAAGTGCGAAAAAAGCATATATAATCAGTTATAGATATATAAACTCAACATAAGGAGAAGAAAAATGAGACAATGCTCTTACTGTGGGTCTGACGTTGATGACAGCACCCTCTTTTGCCCGAATTGCGGCAGCGCTATGAGCCAGACAACCAATAACAACGGCTTCAATTCCGGCTTCGGTAACGCCGGTGGCGCCTTCAACGCGGGCTTCGGAGCCAATAACGGCGCGGGCAACAACGGCTTCAATCCCTACACAACACCTCCCCAGGACACACGCGACCACCGTCGCAACGCAGGAATTGCTGTAATCAGCTTTTTGTTCCTGCTTATCGGTCTGATTATTTATTTCGTCTGCAAGGATAAGCGTCCCGGATGGGCTGAGTCGGCTAAGACGGGTATGCTCTGCTCGCTTTCCTTCAGCTTCCCGATTGTCGGTATCATTCTCTATTTCGTATGGAAGAATGAAGACCCCAGGGCGGCTCGCAGAATGCTCAGCTGGGGTATCGCGGGCTTCGTGCTCGGTCTTGTCGGAAACCTGTTTTCGACCGTTATTCTCACCTGGCTTGCTCAGTATACCGGTGAGTATGCAGCAGCTTTGATGCTTGGCGTTATCTGATGAGAAAAACAAAACACGGAGAACGATGCCGTTCTCCGTGTTTTTTTATAGAAGACCGAATTATTCCTCGCCGCTCTCGTTTTTCTCCGCATCAAGCTGACGAACAAGCTCAAGACGGTTCATAACGAAGCTGATGGCGTAGGTCGCGAGCATAATTATGAATACTATCATAATAACACCAAGCATACCGATACCCATCCATTTGAGGTTTTCTACGAATGCCATAGGATTAGGTTTATCAATTCCAAACATAGCTACCTCCTTAAGCGAAAAGATTCATTATGCCGTCAAGAATCGAAGCGGTGCTGCCGCCATCGAGCATAGGCATGAAGAAGTTGAGAATAAGCGCGCCCGCGATAACCGAGGCAATCTGTCCGGATACGTTGACACCGATGGAGTGCATCAGAATGAAGTTCTGGTTGTCCTCCTCGAGCGCCATCTTGTGCACGATACGTCCGGACATAGGGAACGCGGAAATGCCTGCCGCGCCGATCATCGGGTTGATCTTTTCCTTGCCAAAAGCACCTGCAACGAGGTTATAGAGCTTGGCGAAGAGCACGCCGCCCGCGGTGTCGACGATGAAGGCGATAAGTCCAAGACCCATAATAAGCAGGGTGTTGCCGTTGAGGAACTGGGACGCGGTCATATTGAACGCGATGGTGATGCCAAGGAAGAGGGTAACGAGATTAGCCAGCACCTTCTGCGCGGTCTCGGAGAGCGAGTCAAGCACGCCGCACTCGCGGATAAGGTTACCGAACATCAAAAAGCCGATAAGCGAGCCCGCTCCGGGAGCGAAAACGCAGGCGATAATGGTGATGATAATGGGGAAGAGAATCTTCGTCGTCTTGGAAACGCTCTGGGGCTTGTAGGACATTCTTATCCGGCGCTCCTTCTTGGTTGTCAGGAGCTTGATTACCGGAGGCTGAATGATGGGAACGAGGGCCATATAGGAGTATGCCGCGACTGTGATAGCGCCGACGTACTTCGAGCCGAGCTGGGTTGCAACGACGATAGAGGTGGGACCGTCCGCCGCGCCGATAATAGCGATAGACGCGTAGTCACGGAAGTCGGGGAAGAATATCGAAGCGAGGCAGAGGGTGAAGAAAATACCGAACTGCGCCGCCGCGCCGAAAATCATAAGCTTGGGGTTGGTGAGCAGGGGACCGAAGTCAATCATAGCTCCGATACCGATGAAAAGTATCAGAGGGAAGAGCTCGTTGGCTATGCCCGCCTCGTAGAGAGTATGCAAAGGCTCCGCCGCGCCCGATGCGGGGAAGTTCATAATTATAGCGCCAAATCCGATTGGCAGGAGCAACGTGGGCTCCATTTCTTTTTTTATAGCGAGATAAATCAGAACACCGCCGATAACCCACATTATCAGCATAGTCCAGTTGGGCATACCGTTGGTTGTGCCAAGGAAAAGCTCGACGACCGAGCCAAAAAGTTGTTTTAAAGCTTCCACAGTAACGTCCTTTCTTGTTTTTGTCATAATTAACCTTTAAAAGTATACATTAAACCGAGAAAAAAAGCAAGGGTTTGATATTATTTATTTAAAAAATTTATCCGCGCGGTTGAATACAGGCTCTCAGAAAAGGAATAATAAAAAACAAAACGGAGGTGAAATATGAAGCATTTAATCTGTGAGGTGTGCGGCAATCTTGTCGCTATGATAAATGATGCAGGGGTTGACATCTATTGCTGCGGTCAGCCTATGGACGAGGTCGTGCCCGAGTCGCGCGTCGACGACGCGAAGCACGCGCCGAGCATCAGAATTAAGGGTGACGTTGCCATAGTCAGCGTTGGAGACGATGAGCACAGACACCCTCAGTCGCGCGAGCACGGGATAAGATGGGTGTGCCTTGTCACCGACCTCGGAAGCCACAGAAGGCTTATCGGAGACGAGGAGGAGCCCACGGTCGAGATTCCTCTCGACAAGGACGAGAGGCCTATCAGGGCATTCGCCTACTGCAATCTCCACGGGCTCAGGGTAACCGACTGCAAGTAACAACAAAAAACAGAGGCTCGTGTTCGATGCCTCTGTTTTTTCTATCAAAACGCTATAATATGTAAATTAATATTGTCAAATTGACTCGATGGCGAAGACCACGTAGTCGAGCTTCTCCAGCTCCTCTGACATCACACGGGGTGTCAGGGGGGAGCTCTTTTTGATGGAATGTACGTTTGCCTCGATGCCGACGTTGCCAACTATGCCGCTTCTCGGAGGGGTAACCTGGATATCGGTGGTGGGATAGGCTTCGGTGAGGTGGTCTATCGCTCTTCTGACGTCCTCGTCAGAGCGTATTTCAACGTAGATGCCAAATCGGGTGTTACGTCTTGTTATCTTGTACTCGAGGCGGTGCATAATGGTGGTGGCGGATACTGCAAGCACGAACGTGACCGCCGCTCCCTCATAGTAGCCAAGACCGAGAGCAAGACCCACAGCCGCGACCGTCCACAGACCTGCCGCCGTGGTGAGTCCGGTTATCTGGAAGCGTCCCTTAACAAGTATGGTGCCAACGCCGAGAAAGCCTATGCCAGAGATAACCTGCGCCGAGATACGGAGCGGGTCGCCAACGCCGAGAACCTTATAAGCGTACATACCCGTCATAGCGGTAAGCGCGGCTCCAAGGCAGACAAGAATATGCGTCCTCATTCCCGCGGCGCGTCCCTGTCTTCCCCTCTCCATTCCGACAATACCGCCCGCTATGGTTGCAAGCAGAGCGCGGAATATCGCGCGCCAGAGCTCGTCAAGGCTGAAAATATAAGCGAAAAATTCCTTCATAAGCAATACTCCTATCCAAGAGAAAAAGTCCTTTTCACTATTAGTTTAGCATAAATTTACAAATTAGTCAATATCCGCGCGTACTTATATATACGTTGCTCTTGAAATCTTAAGAAAAACAGGGTATAATATTAGCGATAAAGCTTTTTTGGAGGCGAAAATGATAAGCTATGAAGGAATAAAAAAAGACGAGGCCATACGCACGTACATAACCGCGGCGGACGCTTCGCTTCTCGCGCTAGGGTACACCGAGCACAGCTTTGCCCACGTCAATAAGGTTGCCGCCGACGCGGCAAATATTCTCGAGAAGCTCGGATATTCCGAGGGGGACGTTGAGCTGTGCAAGATAGCGGGATATATGCACGATATAGGAAACCTTGTCAATAGAGTTGACCATTCGCAGAGCGGAGCTCTGATTGCCTTCCGTATCCTTGACAATATGGGTATGGAGCCTGAGAAAATTGCCAAAATAGTAACCGCCATAGGA
Organism: Clostridia bacterium; assembly: GCA_017467165.1. GTDB lineage: Bacteria > Bacillota > Clostridia > Oscillospirales > CAG-272 > UBA1740. Next base: position 33,556 of record JAFTST010000036.1, read on the forward strand.
AATCACGACGAGGGCACGGGAGTGCCCGTCAGCCCGATTGCCGCCGCTATCATCATCGCGGACAAGTCGGACGTGCGCCGCACGAGAGTGAGAAACCCCGATCCCGCAGAATTTGATATACACGACAGAGTCAACTATTCGGTTACCAACTCTCTGTTGTCGGTCGGCGACGGAGCAATAACGCTTTCGCTCACGGTAGACACGGAAATAAGCGCGGTGCTTGAGTATTTTGAGATATTTCTCGAGCGAATGCTGCTATGCAGACGCGCCGCGGCGTTCTTGAGCTGTGCCTTTTCACTCTTCATTAACGGGCAGAGAATGCTCTGATTTTTCACACGGGTGAGGCTTTTTGGCGATTTATAAAATATATTGACAAATCGTCGCGTCTGTGCTAAAATCTAACTCACTAAAAATCTTTCCACAAGGAGAAAAGAAAAATGGATAAAAGAAAGGTCGATATAGAAACCGTCTGCGTGCAGGGCGGATACAGTCCGAAGAGCGGAGAGCCAAGACAGATTCCCATCATACAGAGCACTACCTTCAAGTATGCTACGAGCGAGGATATGGGACGGCTCTTTGACCTTGAGGCGTCGGGATATTTTTATTCAAGACTGCAGAACCCCACCTGCGACACGGTTGCCGCGAGGATATGCGAGCTTGAGGGCGGCACTGCCGCTATGCTCACCTCCTCGGGTCAGGCGGCTAACTTCTTCGCCATCTTCAATATCGCGGGAGCCGGCGACCATATCATTTCCTCGTCAGCCATATACGGCGGCTCCTACAACCTTTTCGCTGTGACTATGAAGAGAATGGACATAGAGTTCACCTTCGTATCTCCCGACGCGACCAGAGAGGAGCTTCTCTCGGCATTCCGTCCGAACACCAAGGCTGTATTCGGCGAAACGATAGCCAACCCCGCGCTCAACGTGCTCGATATCGAGCTTTTCGCTGAGGTGGCGCACCAGATGGGCGTTCCTCTCATCATTGACAACACCTTCGCCACGCCTGTAAATTGCCGTCCGTTCGAGTGGGGCGCCGATATCGTCACTCACTCCACCACCAAGTATATGGACGGACACGGCTCTGCGGTTGGCGGCTGTATCGTTGACTCGGGCAGGTTCGATTGGTCGAGATACCCCGAGAAATTCCCCGGGCTCTGCACCCCCGACGACAGCTACCACGGAATTACCTACGTAGAGAAATTCGGAGTTGAGGGCGCGTTTATCACCAAGTGCACAGCTCAGCTTATGCGCGACTTCGGCTGTACTCAGTCACCTCAGAGCGCCTTTCTGCTTGGTCTTGGACTCGAGAGCCTGCACGTCCGTATGGAGCGCCACTGCGAGAATGCTCTGGCGGTTGCAACCTTCCTCTCGAAGCACGAGAAGATTTCCTGGGTAAGATATCCCTCGCTCGAGGGCGATAAGTACTATGAGCTTGCCAGAAAGTATATGCCAAAGGGAAGCTGCGGAGTTATCAGCTTCGGCGTTAAGGGCGGCAGAGCGGCGGCAGAAAAATTTATGAAGGAGCTGAGGCTCGGCGCTATCGAAACGCACGTCGCTGATGCTCGCACCTGCTGTCTGCACCCCGCGAGCGCCACTCACAGACAGATGAATGACGAGGAGCTGCTCGCCGCGGGCGTCAGCGCAGACCTGGTCCGTTATTCCTGTGGAATAGAGAACAAGGACGACCTTATCGCCGACATCGCGGCGGCGCTCGATAAGGTTTAACCAAAGGAGAAATAAATGCCTATCAAAATACCCAACGAGCTCCCCGCGGTGAGGGCGCTCGAGGAGGAAAATATATTCGTTATGACCGAAAGGCGAGCCATAACGCAGGATATACGACCTCTGAAGATACTTATACTCAATCTTATGCCGACCAAGATCGATACCGAAACACAGCTGTCAAGACTCCTCGGCAACACTCCCTTGCAGGTGGAGATAGAGCTGATTCACACCACGACACACAAGTCGAAGAACGTCTCCGAGGAGCATCTTCTCGCCTTCTACAAGGAATTTCAGGACGTGCGCGACAGATACTTTGACGGTATGATAATCACGGGCGCGCCTGTTGAGAAGCTCGACTTTCCCGAGGTTGAATACTGGGACGAGCTGTGTGAGATAATGGAGTGGACGAAGACTCACGTGCACAGCACGCTCCACATCTGCTGGGGCGCTCAGGCGGGCCTCTATTATCACTACGGCATAGATAAGTATATGATGGATGAAAAGCTGTCGGGAATATACGCTCACACCGTGGAATACAAGAGGTCAATCCTTTTCCGCGGCTTCGACGACGTTTTCTACGTTCCTCATTCAAGATACACTACGGTGAGAAGAGAGGACGTTGAGGCGCACGCCCCCTCTCTCAGGATACTTGCATCGTCTGAGCGGGCGGGAGTATATGCGGTTATAACCCCGGGCGGAAAGCAGGTATTCCTCACAGGACACTCGGAGTATGACGTGGATACTCTTGAAAAGGAATATCTGCGCGACAAGAAGCTTGGTATAAATCCCCGCGTGCCCGAGAATTACTACCCGAATGACGATGATACAAAGCGCCCCGTCAATAGCTGGCGAGGACACGCGACCCTTCTTTTCACCAACTGGCTTAACTACTTCGTATATCAGACTACTCCGTATGATATAATGAAGATAAGAGATAATAATCAATAGAAAGGAAAATAACGATGAAAAAGATTATCTGTGGTACAGAGTACGATACAGCCACCTCTACCGTTGTGCATAAGTATACCGAGGGATATTTCGGTGACCCTGCGGGCTTCGAGGAAACCCTCTATGTTACCGAGGGCGGAAAGTATTTCCTCTACACCTTCGGCGGCGCTGAGTCCAAGTACCCTACCGAGAGCATCAAGAGAATGTCCAAGGCTACCGCTGAGGCTTGGGCGCTTGCTCACTGATTGGCAGGGGCGAAGCTTACCAATGAAAAATCCCCGACGGCTGTCGGGGATTTTTTTCTGTATTCCTGAATTGCTTTCCGAGCCAAGATCGAAGCGATTTATTCTTCTGCGCCGCTTTCGTCGGACCCCTTGTCTGTCTTTCGCCGTTTTTCTCTGATAAGCTCCACGGGATTTATCTGCGAGAGAAGGACAGCCACGAGCAGAACCGCGCAGCCTATATATTCTCTCGGGGTGAGCGTCTGGTGAAGGATAACAGCCGTGCCAATAACACCGAAGACCGACTCAAGCGAGAGGATAATTGCCGACGAGGTCGGGTCAGAGCCCCTCTGTCCGATAATCTGCAGGGTGTATGCTATTCCGCTCGAGCCAATGCCGAGATAGAGTATGGGAATAAGGTTGTCGCCAATGGTAGAAAAGCTCTCGACACCCTCGAAGATAAGAGCGAAGACGGTGTTGACCACGGTGGCGGAAAGAAACTGTACCGCTGACATTCTCACTCCGTCGCATAGCGGAGAGTAGCGGTCGATAATAAGTATGTGTATAGGGAATATGAGCGCGCACAGCGACACGAGAAGGTCGGACGGCGCTATTGAGAAATCTCCCCTGATGCACAACAGATAAAAGCCGACAGCGGCAATTCCGACACTCACCCAGGCGTTAAGCGAGGCGCGCCTTTTCAGCGCGAGAGCGTAGATGGGCACGAAAACTATATAGAGCGCGGTTATAAACGCCGCCTTGCCTCCGTCTGTGCCCGAGCTTATACCGAGCTGTTGAAAGACGCTCGCCACCGCGAGCACCACGCCAAGAACAGCGCCCGAGGCAAGCTCAATTTTGTTAATATCTACCCCGTGTCGAGAAAACAGCCGTCTTTCACCACCCCTTAGCCTGTCAAGCACAGGAATTAAGGCGAATAAAAACACAGCTCCAAGCAGACTCCGGGCGGCGCCAAGGGTGAATGCAGGCACCTTGTCCGCTGCGTCCTGCGCCACGAAGGCGAAGCCCCATATTATAGCGGCAAGGAGCAGGATCAGAGGAGAAAAAATCCTTTTCAGCCTTTCCATAATGTAAACCTTTGTTTTCCTCAGCCCCTTCTCTCAACTATCTCGTCTATGACGGAATAGAGTGCTCCGGCCTGCTTGATTCCGACGCATCTTGGCAGTCCGTCGTACATCTCAAGAAGCGCCTGCCTGTCTGTGCGCTCTGCCTCGACGGCTATAATCCGCTTGCCGAGCTCCCTCGCGGTCTTGTATTCTATCCTGTGGACGTAGTTTCCCCGCTCGAGCACGTTTGGTGTGACAAGGAGTATGAACAGGTCGCACCCCTTAAGCTCTCTCATTATCGCCGCGCTGTAATTCTCTCCGGGGGCTATTATCTCGTCGTACCAGAGATTTATTTTGCTATATGAGGGGGAGCTTCCGATTATTCTGACGAGCTCGTACAGCGCGGGCTTGTCCGCCTTCCTGTATGAAATGAATACCGAAGGCAACGAGCGGTCGACCTCTCGCTCCGTGGCGTTCAGATATGCTCTGAGCGTGTCCATAGCGAATCCGAGGTTTTCGCTCGCATCTATATACTGGAGCTTTCCGAGCCGCATATTGATGAGGTCAACCGTGTTGCTGGTGCCCTCAATCATAATAGGCAGAACGGGTACGCCTTCTCTTTTCGCGGCGGCATACTCGGACAAATATCCGCTGTTTTTCCAGGTGAAGTATTTGACCGAGGCTATAATAACGAAAAGCTCCGTGCCCTCGGGTATGGTGTCGCCCTCATCTCTGGGTGCGGGGTTGTACACGGCTACACACTCCCCGCTTGCCTCTATCGCGTCTATGACAGGGGCAAGATACTCGTATCTGTCGGTTGGGTGGGCGGATACGAAAACTATGCGCCGCTTCTCATTTTTCATAGCCCTGCTCCTTTCTTTTTTTCACCTAATTTTATCACCCTCGGCACACGCTTGTCAAGAGGCGGCGGAACTAATAGTTATTTCTCAGACCTCCTGTCGGGCGCGAGCTTCAGATTATTTTTTCCAAATAACAAAAACACAATATATTGTATATATATACTTGACAAGGGGCTATATATCGTGTAGAATATAAGCACTCACTAAAATTGAGGAGGAAAGATGAAGCTAATTAAAAGAAACGGCTCAGAGGTGAGCTTTGACAGAAAAAAGATTTCTAACGCGATAGCCGCCGCTAATCTGGCGGTTGAAAAGATACATAGAATTTCTGACGAGGATATCGAGAACATCTCGGTGACTGTGGAGAATATCTGCCTTTCGCTCGGACGCTCGGTCGGGGTGGAGGAGGTGCAGGACCTGGTTGAGCGCGAGCTTATGCGCCTTGGCGCCTTCGAGCTGGCTAAGGCATATATCACCTACCGCTACAAAAGAGAGCTCGTCAGACGCTCCAATACCACAGACGACAAGATTCTCTCGCTCATAGAGTGCAACAACGAGGAGGTCAAGCAGGAAAACGCCAACAAGAACCCCACGGTCAACTCGGTACAGCGCGACTATATGGCAGGCGAGGTGTCGAAGGATATAACCCGCCGCATACTTCTGCCCGAGGATATAGTCAAGGCGCACGAGGAGGGTATAATTCACTTCCACGATGCGGATTACTTCGCCCAGCATATGCACAACTGCGACCTCGTTAACCTCGAGGATATGCTTCAGAACGGAACTGTTATCAGCGGTACTATGATTGAAAAGCCGCACAGCTTTTCCACCGCCTGCAACATTGCAACGCAGATTATAGCGCAGGTGGCGTCAAATCAGTACGGTGGTCAGTCGATAAGCCTCACGCACCTTGCTCCATTCGTTCAGGTGAGCAGAGATAAGATTCGCGCATCTGTCGCACAGGAGCTCTCAGAGCTTGGTATTTCGGACGAGGACGCGATATCGAAAATTACCGAGAAGCGCCTGCGCGAGGAGATAAGAAAGGGCGTTCAGTGTATCCAGTATCAGGTTGTAACGCTTCTGACCACCAACGGACAAGCCCCCTTCATCACGGTATTCATGTATCTTGGCGAGGCGAAAAACGAAAGGGAGAGGGCGGACCTCGCGGTTATTATCGAGGAAACCCTGCTTCAGCGCTACCAGGGAGTCAAGAACGAGGCGGGCGTATGGATTACCCCCGCGTTCCCGAAACTTATCTACGTTCTCGAGGAGGATAATATCCACAAGGATTCGAGATATTACTACCTCACCGAGCTGGCGGCAAAATGCACGGCGAAGCGTATGGTGCCCGACTATATCTCCGAGAAAATTATGCTAAGGAGCAAGATTGACAAGAACGGCGACGGACACTGCTATACCTGTATGGGCTGTCGCTCCTTCCTCACACCCTACCTTGACGAGAACGGACAGCCGAAGTACTATGGAAGATTCAATCAGGGTGTAGTTACCGTCAACCTCGTTGATATCGGACTCTCCGCCGAGGGTGATATGGAGCGCTTCTGGCAGATATTCGACGAGAGAATGACCCTTTGCCACAGAGCACTGAGAGCCCGCCACGAGAGACTTTTGGGTACGCTCTCGGATGCCGCTCCCATTCTCTGGCAGTACGGCGCTCTGACAAGGCTGAAAAAGGGTGAGGTCATAGATAAGTACCTCTTTGGCGGATATTCCACACTTTCTCTTGGCTACGCGGGTCTTTGGGAGTGCGTATATTCGCTCAACGGAAAGAAGCTCACAGAGCCCGAGGGCGAGGCGCTCGGCCTTGAGATAATGAGAAAGCTCAACGAGTACACGGCTAAGTGGAAGGCGGCGGAGAACATCGACTACTCGCTCTACGGAACTCCCCTCGAGAGCACCACGTATAAATTTGCCAAGTGCCTGCAGAATCGCTTTGGCATCGTCGAGGGCGTTACTGACAGAAATTATATCACCAACTCCTACCACGTGCACGTCACCGAGCCTATCGATGCGTTTGACAAGCTCGCCCTTGAGGCAAGATTCCAGGCGCTATCCCCCGGCGGAGCAATCTCCTACGTCGAGGTTCCCGATATGCAGAATAATATCGATGCGGTGCTTGGAGTTATGGAATTCATCTATGATAACATTATGTACGCGGAGCTGAATACCAAGAGCGACTTCTGCCAGGTATGCGGCTACGACGGCGAGATAGAGATAACCGAGGACGACGGAAAGCTCGTCTGGGAGTGCCCGAACTGCCACAACAAGGACCAGTCTAAGATGAACGTGGCAAGGCGCACCTGCGGCTATATCGGCACTCAGTATTGGAATCAGGGAAGAACGGCGGAGATTAAAGACAGAGTTCTGCATCTTTGATTTTCCCGCTTGAAAAAGGAGCAGGAATGAAAAAGGGAAGAATATTCACTTATATATCTATGGCGTTGCTTGCCGCAACTCTTATCCTTCTGTGCGCTATGTCGGTGACAGCTAGGGTTACAGGGGGAGTTGGCGCGATAAATGCTGTTCTCAAGGTGTCAATGTACTCGACGTTTGGTCTTTCGGCGGTGTTTTTCGTGATTTCCTACGTCGTCGAGAAGGGTAACAAGAAATGAAAATAGGCAACATTGATATGCCCCACGGCATTATGCTCGCGCCGATGGCGGGATATTCCGACAGAGCGATGCGCGTTGTCTGTCACGGGCTTGGCGCGGAGTATTCGGTCACGGAAATGGTCAGCGCGAAGGCGGTTGTCTTCGGGGATAGGAAAACCCTCTCGCTCGCGGCAATCCACGCCGACGAGGGTCCCGTCGGGCTTCAGCTTTTCGGCTCTGAGCCCGAAACTGTGGCGAGGGCGGCGGCGATAATGTCGCGCGGCATCGATAGAGAGGGCTGTGTGCCACCCTCTGCCATTGATATCAATATGGGGTGTCCCGTCAATAAGATTTTTGGAAACGGAGAGGGCTCAGCTCTTATGAGAAGCCCCTCGCTCATACACGATATAGTCCGCGCGACCACAGAGGCAACCGACCTTCCGGTGACGGTCAAGCTGAGGGTTGGCATCGATGACAGAAGCATCAACGCCACAGAATGCGCCCTTGCCGCAGAGGAGGGAGGCGCGGCAATGATATGTATGCACGGCCGTACCCGTGTCGATATGTACTCGGGTGAGGTTCGCAGGGATATACTCGCGCAGGTCAAGCGGAGCTTGCGTATCCCCTTCATAGCCAACGGAGATATAATCTGTTCGTCCGACGCTCTTTCAATGCTGAGTGACACGGGCGCTGACGGTATTGCTATCGGCAGAGGAGCTGTCGGAAATCCCTTTATCTTCTCGCAGATAAGAGCGATTCTCTCGGGCGGCGAGCCAACCTGCCCGACCCTCAGAGAACAGATAGAGCTCGCGCTCTGTCAGCTCCGTATATCCGTCGAGGAAAAGGGGGAGAGAGTCGCGGTTCAGGAGTCAAGAAAGCAGATAGCATTGTATCTGCACGCCTTCAGGGGCGCGGCGGCGCTCAGGGCGAAAATCAATTCTGCCACCACCTACCGCGAGGTAGAGCATATTCTGCTCTCTGCGCTTGATGCTCTCGACTGACAGATTCAAAAAACGGGAAATTTCTCTGAAAGCAGTCAAAACCCGTTTCGTATAGGTATTTACAAATTTCGTAATTTGTGCTAAAATTAACCCGTAGGCGTGTTGTCCTACGGGTTTTTAATTTTGATTTTGATTTATAAAAGGAGAAGGATATGGCACTAGCTATCATAACGGGCGCGTCAAGCGGAATCGGAATGGAATTTGCCAAGGAGCTGAAAAGGACTGAGGGCATCGACGAGTTCTGGTTTGTAGCGAGAAGGCAGGAAAGAATGGAGGAGCTTCGCGACTCGCTTGGAGCTCGGGCGAAAATTATATGCGCGGACCTCACCACCGACGAGGGTATAGAGGCGGTAAGGAGGGCTCTTGAAGAAGAAAAGCCCACCGTCAAGTATCTTGTCAACGCCGCGGGCTTTGGCAACTTCGGTACCTTTGAGGAGCTGACCGAGAACGAGGTTGTCAAAATGATTGACCTCAACGTCAAGGCGCTGGTGCTTGTAACTCATATGACTATTCCATATATGGAAAGGGGAGGCAGAATTATAGAGCTCGGAAGCGGCTCCTGCTTCACACCCCTTCCTGCGTTCAACATCTACTCGTCCTCGAAGGTGTTCGTGCTTCACTACACCAAGTCGCTCAACTTTGAGATAAAAAAATACGGCCTGAGGGCTACCTGCTTCTGCCCCGGCTGGGTGGAAACCGAATTTCTCGGCAAGGCAACCGCGGCAGGCGACAGGGTTATGCCGAAGAAGATGGTGCCCCTCTTATCCTGCAACAAGGTCGTGAGAAAATGCGTCAGAGCGGCAAGGCGAGGCAGAGCAATGTGCGTCACCAATTGGTATACCAAGCTGCAGCACCTGCTTTTCAAGCTTCTTCCCGACCCCGTGCTGACACGGTTGTGGATAGGTATGCTTGATAAGAAGCTGTGGTGAGGAGGAATTATGGCAAGAAAGCATTTAAAGGCGGGAGCTCTTACCGCTCCGCTGCCCCCTGTGCTCGTCACGGTTGGTGAGGGCGAGAGGGCGAATATTATAACGATAGGCTGGACGGGTATTCTTTCGACAATTCCGCCGAGGACCTATATTTCCGTGCGCCCCGAGCGTCACTCACACGGGCTTCTATTGGAGCACGGTGAATTCGTTATTCACCTCACCACTACCGATATGGCAAGGCAGGTTGACTACTGCGGCATCTACACGGGAGCGAAGGTTGATAAGTTTTCCGCCTGTGGCTTCACACGGACTGAGAGCAAGGAGGTGGGCGTGCCCACCATAGCAGAGTGTCCCTTGGCGCTCGAGTGTCGGGTCGCGGAGGTTATTTCTATGGGTACTCACGACGTTTTCGTCGCGGATATCCTCTCGGTCAGCTGTGACGAAAGAATGCTCGACTCGGAGGGAAGGCTCCGCTATGACTCCGTGGGGCTTCTCGCGTATGCTCACGGGGAGTATTTCGCGCTTGGAGAGCGCGTTGGAAAATTCGGCTTTTCAACCGATAAGAAAAGGAGCGCGACGCCGAGCGGAAAAAGGTCGGCACAGAGCGGCTCTGCGAATAAGGCACAGGATAAGAAGAGAAAGAGCAAGAGCTCGCCCGCGACAGATAAGGGAAGAGCGGGAGAGGACACGGGAGGTCGCGAGAGAGCGCACCGCCCCTTCTATCTTGACGCCCCGAGAGGAAAGGGAAGGAAGAAGAAATGAATACCAAGGAAAATACCGAAAGAATCAGAGCGAGAATTCTCGCTCTCATAGAGTCGGAGTACGAATCTGACGCGGCGTTTGAGCGCGCTGTGGGCATACCGGATAAGACTGTTAATAACTGGCGCAGGGGAAGGTCGGCATCATTTATGAGAATGCTCCCCGAGCTGTCAGAGAGATTTAAGGTGAATATCGGTGAGCTTATGGATATACCCCTGAGGCGCGACACCTCGGAGCTGTCAGAGGAGGAGCTGCATCTGTTGCACCTGTTCCGCCGCTCTCGCTCGATGCCGGAGAAAATGCGACACGCCCTGCGCGAAACGCTTGAAAAGACTATAACTCTATACATTTCGTCCTATGCGGAAGTCAAGAGCGCTGGCGCAGGACGCGCGAAAAGAAAAAACCAGGATGACAAAGGAGAAAAGAAATGAGACTTGCCGAAATCAAGAATATAATGGAGAAAAATCTGAGGGGTGCTGTGGATTTCTGGCTCAGATGCTCCTGTGATAAGGAGCACGGTGGAATTCTGCAGAGTGTTGACAGAGATGGCGAGTGCTTTTCGCTGGATAAGGACGTGGCGATGCAGTGTAAGTGCGCCTGGGCGTTCGCCCACCTCTATAACAGTATAGAGAAAAGTGAGGAGTATCTTGAGCTTTCGGAAAGCTGTATAAGATTTGTCAAGGAAAAGTGCTTTGATACCGATGGTAGAATACTCCTGACCGTAACCAGAGATGGCAGACCGCTCGAGAGGAGCTCGAATTTCTTGGGCGAGGCGTTCTATGCTTCCGCGAATATAGAATACTATAAGGCAACCGGGAAGAAGGGATACCTCGATGAAGCGCGCCGAGTGTACGATATGATTTTTGACATACATACGGGCGGAATTGGGGCAGGACAGGAGGTTGTCCCGGGTGGGGAGCGCCCGTATATTCTGCTCGAGGAGCCTACGGTGCTTTTCGGCGTCAATGCTACTATGGCGAAAATTGATACCGAGAGGGAGGAGTGCTACAACGAAAACGCTGAGCTACTTTTCGGAGAGCTGGGGCGCTTCTACAGCGAGGAATACAGGGCAACGCTCGAGGCTATCGCCACGGACGGCAGGGTGATTACCGAGTCCGAAAGGATGCGTATATCCAACCCGGGTCGCGCTATGGAGTGCGCACGGCTTCTGCTGGAGGAGGGAAGACGCCTTGGTAGCAGGGAAATGTGCAACCTTGGAAAGAGAATGTTCGACTGCGCGTATAAGATAGGCTGGGACGAAAAGTACAGCGGAATACTTCATCTGGTCGACGTCCTCGGCGCGCCTGTTCCGTACTACGATCAGGACGTCAAGCTCTGGTGGGTTCATACCGAGGCTATCGTTGCCGCTCTCTCGCTCTATCTTCATACCGGGGACTATGCCTATAAGATGATTCTCGAGGAGCTTTTGGAGTATTGCTTCGCGCGCTTCGTTGATAAGGACGGAGAGTGGTGCGCGGCTCTTGACAGAAGGGGCGAGCCAAAGGACTTGATGCCAAGGGGCTTCATAGGCAAGGGGCCCTATCACACCCTCAGAATGTATATGAGGTGTATAGAATTGCTTGACGGCTGTGAGGAGTAATTCGCTGGGACTTGAAGAAAAGAGGCTGAGCGGGAAAAGTCAGAAAACGCTTGGCTTAAGCCCGACTTTCCGCTATCTTAGATAAATTGAGAACGAGGTACTGTGAAAACACAATACCTCGTTTTTCTTCTGCTATGTCCGCTCGTCTTATGACCCGTCAGTATCTATACAGAACCGCGCCCTCGTCGAAGGCTCCGTCCTCTACCTCACAGCCCACAGGAAGGTGTACGGAGCGCAGGTTCGGGCATTCTAAGAAGGCCGCCTTCTCGATTTTTCTCGCGCTTTCGGGAATATATGCGTAGGAAAGCTTCCTGCAGGAGTAGAAGGCGTACGCTCTGATAACCGAAACGCCGTCGCTTATTGTAACGCTCGAAATATCCGTGTCCTCAAAGGCGCTCTCGTCTATAATTTCGATACCCGAGGGAAGCGCAACCTCTCCCTTTTCTCCGTTGTACCGAAAAAGCACGCCGCCCCTCATAGCGAAGGTGTCCTGATCATCTGTGAGCCACGGGTTTCTTCCGCAGTAGCGGCATTCCACGTCTGAGGCGGGAACCTTTTTCTGACAGTTGTAGCATCTTATCATTTTTCTCTCCATTCAAGCGTAGTGGGTACGGAAGCACCGAGGCGGGACTGCATTTTTGAGCGTGCCTTAATTTATCCTTATACCCCTTGAAATTTTAAAAACTATATGATATACTCTTTTTAGGTTATTCTACCATGTATCGTGGAAAATTTCAAGATTTCCCGATATAAAGAAAAAATACATATACGGAGGCTATACTATGGTTAAGCTTACACCCCAGGAGTGCTTTGACAACGCTTGCAACACCTATGAGGAGGCGAAGCGAATAATTCGTGACCTTTCCAACGCAGCAACCGAATTCAAGTCGGATTTTTCCTACGAGATCGCTATGAAGCAGTTCGATCTTATCGTTCAGTGCATTCTTCTTAATCTCGCGGTACAGGACAGAGATTTCTGCGAGCTGGAAAAGGTATTTATCAAGAACATCGTTGAGTATACCGACCTTCTCGACGTAGTCAACGAGATTATTAAGTCCGAAAACCCCGAGTGGATTGACATCACCTGGGACGTTATCAACGAGCTCACCCCCGAGAACAAGGAAAAGCTCGGACTCATCTGCGCTAACGTTATCGAGAAGTACGCAGATCAGTTCACCTACTTCTTCTCCGCTATCGACGTTATCGACGAGAGGGATTATCTCGACGAGCTTCGCGGCTGTATCTTCAAGCTCTGCATTATGCTTGACGCGGTTGACGAGGGCGGATTTGACCCCGATGCGATAGTTGACGCAGAGGCTGAGAGAGGCATCGCTATCTACAAGGCTATCTTCCAGGACAACTGGGACAAGAACACCAAGTATTTCGAGGATATGCTGAATAACTCCGAGAATTGATTTCTTTCGAAACAGAATATCGAAAAATATTAAAAGGACTGCCGCGAGGCAGTCCTTTTTCTGTCCTTATGAGCTTAAATTCTTCTTGCTCTCTGGTCGCAGTATATGCACCTTCCGCCTGAGAAAAGCTTCTTGATGCCTCTTTCCGAGAGAGAAAGACAGTGTGGGTTGTCGCAGACGAGAGAGTCGGACTCCTCGCCTATCTGCCTTTTGTCGTCGATACCCTTAGTGTCAAGCAGAAAGAGTATCAGCGCCATTCTGATATATCTGCCATATGCCGCCTGGTCGAAGTAATGCGCCCTCGGGTCATCGTCCACGTCGACGTCAATTTCGTTGACACGGGGCAGGGGATGCATCACGGAGAGCGTCGGTTTCGCACCGGAGAGCTTGCCCCTGTTCAGAATATAGCTGTCCTTGAGCTTTTCATACTCTGCCTCGGAAGAAAATCTCTCCCTCTGTATTCTGGTCATATAGAGTATATCGAGCTCGGGAATAGCGCCCTCGAGGTCGCGAGATTCGGTATATTCGCATCCCGTGGAATCAAGAAACTGCTCCTTGACGTAGTCGGGCAGCTTCAGCTCGTCGGGCGAGATAAGAACGAATCTCACACCCTCGTATCTTGACATTGCCGCGATGAGCGAATGTACGGTGCGCCCATACTTCAGGTCGCCGCACACGCCAACGGTAAGTCCTTCAAATCTTCCGCACTTTCTGTGAATTGTCAGAAGGTCGGTCAGCGTCTGTGTAGGGTGAAAATGTCCGCCGTCGCCCGCGTTGATAACAGGCACCGTGGCAACGGCCGATGCGGCTATGGGCGCGCCCTCCTTGGGGTGACGCATAGCTATAATATCCGAATAAGCCGAAACCATACGGACGGTGTCAGCCACCGTTTCGCCCTTCGCTACCGAGGACGAGCCCGCGTTGTCGAAGCCGAGCACCTGACCGCCAAGGCTCATCATAGCCGAGGTGAAGCTGAGCCTCGTTCTCGTGGAGGGCTCGAAGAAGAGCGTGCCGAGAATCTTTCCGCGGCATACCTCACGATACTTGTCGGGATTTTCTATAATATCGTCCGCGACCGAGATAAGAGCGTCAAGCTCCTCGGTGGAAAAATCTAGAATATCGATAAGATTTCTCATTATCCTTTTGCTCCGTACACCTCAAGATACTTCCTGATGCGCGCTACGTTTTCCTCGTTCTCGGGGTTTTCCTCAAGATACTCGATAATATCATACACGTCGACCACCGAATACACGGGGAAGCCGAACTGCTCCTCAATTTCAACCATAGCGCCCTTTTCGCCCTTGCCCTTTTCCTTCCTGTCAACCATAACGAATGTAGCCGCAACCTCAACCGTGGGCAGAGCCGCGTTGAGAATATCCATTGTCTCGCGGATAGCGGTACCCGCTGTGATAACATCCTCGACGATAACCACCTTCTCGTTCTCGCCAGGCTTGTAGCCGACGAAAATTCCGCCCTCGCCGTGATCCTTGACCTCCTTCCTGTTGAAGAAGAAGGGAAGGTTAAGACCCTCACCGGCCAGCGCTATGGATGCGGAAACCGCGATGGAAATACCCTTGTAGGCGGGGCCGTAGAGCGCGGCGTCAAGTCTTCCGAGCTTGTCAAGATATGCCTTGGCGTAGAAGGAGCCGAGCTTTGAGATGTGCTCGCCTGTCTTTATCTCGCCTGCGTTGATGAAATAGGGGATTTTTCTTCCGCTCTTGGCGGTGAAGTCGCCGAACTTCAGCACTCCGGCGCTCTGCAAAAATTCAATAAATTCTCTCTTGTAGGCTTCCATTTCAGTACTCCTTATCAGTCAACAAATTCTCTCAGGCATCTTTCGTATGCCAGAACGGGATCTGCGGCGGCGGTTATGGGTCTTCCGACTACTATATAGTCCGAGCCGATTTTCTTAGCCTCTGCGGGCGTCATAACTCTCTTCTGGTCTCCGACGTCCCCATCAGCGAATCTCACGCCGGGTGTGACGGTAACGAAGTCCTTGCCGCATCTGTCGTGGACCTTGCCTGCCTCAAGAGGAGAGCATACCACGCCGTCAAGCCCTGCCTCCTTAGCGCAGGACGCGTAGTGCATAACCACCTCGTCGATGGGCTCTCTGATAAGCAGGTCGTGCTCCATAGTGGCCTGGTCGGTTGAGGTGAGCTGAGTTACCGCGATAAGAAGGGGGCGCGTTCCGTCAGGACGGGTAAGTCCCTCGATAGCGGCCTTCATCATAGGTACTGTGCCGCCGGCGTGCAGGTTCGTCATATCAACGTCGAGTCGGGAGAGAACAGCCATCGCCTTTTTAACCGTGTTGGGAATGTCGTGCAGCTTGAGGTCAAGAAAAATCTTGTGACCCCTTCTTTTGATTTCCCTGACAATTTCAGGTCCCTCGGCATAGAACAGCTCCATACCTATCTTGACGAAGGGCTTCTTTCCCTCGAAAAGATCAAGAAAATTAAAGGTATCCTTAGCGCTCGCGAAATCGCAGGCTATAATAACGTCCTTGCCCATCAGTGTGCTCCTCCTATTATTTCACTCAGATTTTTGATTCCGTATTTTTCCATCACAGCGGGCAGGGAATTGATAATATCCCGACACGCATAGGGGTTAACCAGGTTTTCGGCGCCAACCTCAACAGCCGTAGCCCCCGCGAGCATCAGCTCGAGGACGTCCTCAGCGGTCGCTACGCCGCCCATACCGACGATGGGAATTTTCACCGCTTCATATACCTGGTATATCATTCTCACTGCCACGGGCTTGATAGCCGGGCCGGAGAAGCCGCCCGTCTTGTTCGCCAGAATGGGCGCTCTTTTTTTCAGGTCTATTCTCATACCCAAAAGGGTATTGATAAGGCTGACTCCGTCGGCTCCGCCCGCCTCGCACGCCTTCGCTATCGATACGATATCGGTGACGTTTGGCGAGAGCTTGATAATGATAGGCTTTTTGGTTACTTCTCTCACAGCCCTCGTCACAGCTTCCGCCATCTCGGGAGAGGTGCCAAAGGACATTCCGCCGCCGTGCACGTTGGGGCAGGAGATATTGACCTCGAACCAGCCTATTCTGTCAACCGAGTCAAGCATTCTGACCGTTTCAACGTACTCCTCGGTGGAAAAGCCCGATACGTTAGCCATAACAGGCTTATCGAACACCCGAAACAGCTTCGGCAGCTCATTTTCAATCACCGCCTCGACTCCGGGATTCTGAAGTCCTACGGCGTTCAGCATACCCGAGGGGCACTCGGCTATTCTGGGCGTGGGATTGCCAAATCTCGCCGCTCTCGTCGTGCCCTTGAAGGAGAGAGAGCCTAAGACGTTAATATCGTACAGCTCGGCGAACTCATAGCCGAAGCCGAAGGTGCCGCTGGCGGGAATTATAGGATTGTCCAGCTCAATTCCGCACAAATTAACCTTGGTGCTTACCATATTATCTCCTCCTTTTCAAGCACGGGGCCATCGCGGCAGATGCGCTTGTTGCCGTACTTGGTTTTGCAGCTGCAGCCCATACACGCGCCAAAGCCGCAGCCCATTCTCTCCTCGAAGGAGAGCTGTCCCGAGGTGGAAGCAGCGTTATATACAGCCCTCAGCATAGGCTCGGGTCCGCAGGTGTAGAAGTAAGTGTAGTCAATATGACCGAGGGCGTCGGTAACGAAGCCCTTTATCCCCAGGTCGCCGTCAACCGTGGTGACGAGGACGGTACAGCCAAGTGCTTCGAACTCATCCTTATAGAAAACCTCGTCCGCGGTGTTGAAGCCGAGGATAACCGTGGGGGTAACACCCCTCGCGATGAGCCTTCTGGCTGTCAGGTACATTGGCGGCACGCCTGCGCCGCCGCCGATAAGAACGGGTCGCGCGCCGCATTTTTCAAGATCGTAGCCGTTGCCAAGACCTGTGAGGGTGAGAAATTTCTCTCATGCCTTTGCCTCAGCCATTTTCTCGGTGCCCTCACCGACCACCTTGAATATGATAGTCAGAAGGTCGCCCTCCACGTCGCACACCGAGATAGGGCGGCGCAGATAAAAGCCGTCAAGCTTTATATTAACGAACTGTCCCGGGGCGGTAACCTGAGAGGTGTCGCCCTTCAATATCCACCGGTAGGTGTTTTTGGCAATGGCGTCGCAGGACAGAAGCTCAAAAACAGTATCTTGCATTTTCTCTCCTTAGCTGTCGATAGTAGAGATGGTTATAGTGATATCCTCAAGCACGTCGAGAAGAACTCTCACCGTGTCAAGCGAGGTGAAGATGGTGGTGTTGGTTTCGATAGCGAGGCGGCGTATCTCGTAGCCGTCCTTCTGTTGGTCTGACGAGTTGAGGTTAGAGGTGTTGATAACGTACGCTATATGTCCGTTTCTTATAGCCTCGGGGATATCGCTACTGCCGTCGCTAATCTTTTTCTTGACACGGGTGCGTATTCCGTGCTCCTTTAAGAATGCGGCGGTGCCGCTTGTCGCCTCGATATTGAAGCCAAGGCTGTAGAAGCGCCTGATAAGAGGAAGAGCCTCCTCCTTATCCTCGTCAGCTATGGTAACGAGCACCGTGCCGTAGTTCTGAACCGTCATTCCCGATGCCTGAAGAGCCTTGTAGAATGCTCGGTAGAGGTCATCGTCATAGCCGATCGCCTCGCCCGTGGATTTCATCTCGGGGGATAGGTAGGCGTCTATTCCGTTGATTTTCTTGAAGGAGAAGACGGGAACCTTGCAGTACCATCTCTTTTTCTCCTCGGGGTACAGGCAGAAGATTCCCTGCTCCTTCAGTGACCTGCCTAGGATAACCTCGGTAGCTATATCCGCGAGCGAGTAGCCCGTGGATTTCGAGAGGAAGGGAACGGTTCTTGAGGAACGCGGGTTAACCTCTATGACGTACACGTCCTCCTTATCGTCGACGATAAACTGAATATTGAAAAGACCTATTATTCCTATACCTAGTCCGAGCTTTTTCGAGTAGGTGAGTATCTTGCCCTTGACCTTATCGGATATAGAGAAGGCGGGGTAGACCGAGATGCTGTCGCCCGAATGTACGCCGGTGCGCTCAACGAGCTCCATAATTCCCGCGACGAAAACGTCCTGTCCGTCGCATATCGCGTCAACCTCTACCTCCTTGCCCTGAATGTAGTGGTCCACGAGCACGGGCTTGTCCTCGTCAATCTCAACCGCTGTGCGCAGGTAGTGACGGAGCTGGTCCTCGTTTCCTACGAGCTGCATAGCCCTGCCCCCGAGCACGAAGGAGGGGCGGACGAGCACAGGATAGCCTATTTCTCCGGCAACCTTGACGCCGTCCTCGATTTTGGTTACCGCTCTGCCCTTGGGCTGGGGAATTTCAAGCTCCTCGAGTATTTTCTCGAAGGTGTCGCGGTTTTCCGCGCGGTCAATAGCCTCGCAGTCGGTACCGATTATCCTGACTCCGCGCGCTGCCAGGGGGGCGGCGAGATTTATCGCGGTCTGGCCTCCGAGAGATGCTATAACTCCCTCGGGATTTTCAAACTCGATAACGTTCATAACGTCCTCGACCGTCAGCGGCTCAAAGTACAGCTTGTCCGAGGTGGTGTAGTCTGTGGAGACGGTCTCGGGGTTGTTGTTGATGATAATTGCCTCGAAGCCGCAGGCGCGAATTGTGTTGACAGCGTGGACGGTGGAGTAGTCGAACTCAACGCCCTGACCGATTCTGATAGGACCTGCGCCAAGCACTACAACCTTTCTTCTGTCAGTCAGCCTTGACTGATTTTCTCCGCTGAAGGACGAGTAGAAGTAGGGGATGTAGGAGCCGACGTGTGCCGTGTCAACCATACGGAACACGGGGATAATACCTGCCGACCTTCTTGCTTCAACAACCTTGAGCTCGGTGGTTTTCCAGAGCCTCGATATATATTTGTCGGAGAAGCCCATAGCCTTCGCTGCGCGCAGAATCTCTGCGTTGCCCGGATTTTCTCCAAGAAGGCTCTCCATATCCGTGATTTTTTTGAAGGACTCGAGGAAGTAGGGGGTGATCATAGTCACCGCGTGCAGCTCCTCAACCGTATGTCCGCGGCGGAGCAGCTCCGCTATGGCGAAGGCGTTGTCGTCGTGGAAATCACTTATATATCCGAGGATTTCTCCGTCGGATTTTTCGTCGAACTTGGTCATATGAAGGTGGCACACGCCAATTTCCAGCGAGCGCACAGATTTAAGAATACACTCCTCAAGGTTTGAGCCGATGCCCATACACTCTCCCGTAGCCTTCATCTGCGTTCCGAGCTTGTTGGAAACCGAGGTGAATTTGTCGAAGGGAAAGCGGGGAAACTTCGCCACGACGTAGTCAAGCGAGGGCTCGAAGGAAGCCTTAGTGCCCGCGACCTCAATCTCGTCAAGAGTCATACCTACTGCTATTTTGGCGGTTACTCTCGCTATCGGATAGCCCGAGGCCTTGGATGCGAGCGCAGAGGAGCGGGAAACTCTGGGATTGACCTCGATAAGATAATATTCCGACGAGGTGGGGTTAAGAGCGAACTGTACGTTGCAGCCGCCCTCTATTTTGAGAGCCTTTATTAGCTTTATAGCCGAGTCGTTGAGCATTTTCAGGTCGTGGTCGCTGAGGGTCATTATAGGAGCTACTACCATGCTGTCTCCGGTGTGAACGCCGACGGGGTCGATGTTTTCCATACCGCATATGGTGATGGCGTTGTCCTCGCCGTCGCGCATAACCTCAAATTCTATCTCCTTATATCCGCGAACGCTCTTTTCTACAAGCACCTGGTGCACGGGAGACGCCGCGAGCGCTCCTACCGCGAGCTCACAGAGCTCGTCCTTGTTATAAGCGAAGCCTCCGCCCGTTCCGCCGAGGGTGAATGCAGGGCGCAGAACCACGGGATAGCCTATTTTCTCCGCCGCGGAAACCGCCTCGTCAAGAGTGTTGGCTATATCGGAGGGGATAACCGGCTCGCCTATGGACTCGCACAGCTCCTTGAACAGCTCTCTGTCCTCGGCGCGCTCAATGCTCTCGCTGGAGGTGCCGAGTAGCTTAACGCCGGTCTCGCGCAGGATACCCTTCTTTTCAAGCTGCATAGCGAGGTTAAGACCCGTCTGTCCGCCAATTCCGGGGACGATAGCGTCGGGACGCTCGTATCTTATAATCTTCGCCACGTATTCAAGCGTCAGGGGCTCCATATAGACCTTGTCAGCTATGGTGGTGTCGGTCATTATGGTAGCTGGGTTGGAGTTGACGAGAATAACCTCATAGCCCTCCTCCTTGAGAGCCAGACACGCCTGCGTGCCTGCGTAGTCGAATTCCGCAGCCTGACCTATGACGATAGGACCTGAGCCTATAATCATAATTCTCTTGAGATCGGTTCTTTTAGCCATTTCTATTTCCTCCGATAACGGTTTTTAAACTAATTTTTCCCCGTCGGCATAGACGATTCTCTCGCCGATAGCGGTAAGAAGACATCTGCCGAACACACGGACGCCCTCGTAGGGCGTGCTTCTTCCCATTGACAGGAACTCGTCGGGATTAACCGTGTATTCCTCGTCGAGCTTCCATACGGTATATCCCATATCACCAGAAAGACCGAAGCGCCGTCTTGGATTTATACACATAAGCTCGGCGAGCCTCTCCAGAGTGATGATACCGGGCTTCACAAGGTAGGTGTACAGCACGGGGAACGCCGTTTCAATTCCGACAACACCCATAAGGCTGCCTGCAAGTCCCCTTGACTTTTCCTCGGCGCTGTGCGGCGCGTGGTCGGTTGCTATCATATCCACCGTGCCGTCGATAATTCCCATAACGAGCGCCTCTCTGTCCTCCCGGGAGCGCAGAGGCGGGTTCATCTTGAAGCGACCGTCCTCCTCCAGCGCGCTGTCGTCGAGCGTGAGGTAGTGGGGAGCTGTTTCACAGGTGACGTCAATTCCTCTTGCCTTCGCTTTTCTGATTATCTCAACGCTTTCCTTCGTTGATACGTGGCAGACGTAGTAGGCGCAGCCCGTTTCCTCAACGAGCCTCAGGTCGCGCGATATCTGCGCCCACTCGCTCTCGGAGCATATACCCTTGTGTCCGTGAGATTTCGCATACTCGCCGTCGTGGATATATCCTCCCCCAAGAAGCGAGTTGTCCTCACAGTGAGCAACTATGATTTTGCCGAGCCGCTTCGCCTCGAGCATAGCCGCTCTCATCATATCCTCGCTCTGTACACCCCTGCCATCGTCAGAGTAGCCTGCGACGAAGGGGGCCATCTCCTCCATGTCCGAGAGGACGTTGCCTGCCTGTCCTACGGTTATCGTGCCGTAGGGGATAACGGGTATTCTCGCATCTCTGTCGATTATATCAAGCTGAACTTTAAGATTTTCAAGACTGTCGGGCGCTGGCTTCAGATTTGGCATCGAGAAGACGGTGGTGTAGCCTCCGCGCGCACAGGCGGCGGTGCCGCTGCTGATGGTTTCCTTATAAGAAAAGCCCGGCTCCCTGAGATGAACGTGGACATCACAGAAGCCGGGGAAAATAACGGTATTGGGAATAACAGAGGAAGGGCACATAGGGGAAAAATCACCCATAGGAGAAAGAGAGCCGTTATCGAAAAGAACGTCCTTATTCTCGAACACGCCACCGGTATATACCGCCGCATTTTTGAACAAAGCCTTCATTTTCGCTCCTCTCCGAACGGCTGAGCCGAAGCCCTCACAACAACGCCGTGGAAGACGCACGTGTGCCCGCCCGATAAAATATCTTTTTTTCGATATATTGTATCATATATAGCGCGGATTGTCAAGAGAAAAAACATCATTTAAGCCCTCGGTGTATAAAAGGTTTTTGGGCACACGTGGCGTGATTTTGTGCAAAATTACATACAGGTGTCAAAGGAAGGATTATTCCGCGACGAAAATATAAGGATAGACCTGCTGTGAGCCGTCGTAGACGTAGATGTCCGTTTTCGGATATCTTTTCCGAAGCTCTGAGAGCAGGACGCTTCTTTCGGCCTCTGTCGTGTCAATTCCGGCGAAGATCTCGAGGGTCAGCGTATCCGCACTCAGAATGTACTCTGCGGTTTTCATAGCGGCGGTATGCCTGTCGGGGTCTGACAGAATAATTTTCTTGCCATCAATGGCTATCGTGTCGCCCGTCCTGATAGATACGCCGTCAATATCCGCATCCCTCACTGCGGGCGAAAGAGAGACGCATCTCACCCGACCGATAGCGTCGAGCATTGAAGCCTCAAGCTCCTCGGGCTCTGCGTCGAGCGAGGCGCAGGACAGCGCCGCATAACCCTCTCCGACGCTTTTGGTCGGGATAACGGTAACGGTGGCTCCGGTGTATATATCTGCGGCACTCTCCGCCGCCAGAAGAATATTTGAGTTGTTGGGCAGAATGAAAATATGCTCTGCGCCCGCTCTTTCGCAGGCGTCGATAAGGTCCTTGGTTGACGGGTTCATCGTCTGACCTCCAACTATAACCTCGCTCGCTCCAAGGGACTTGAAAATTGAGATAAGCCCCTCGCCGCCCGCAACCGTTATCACGGCGTTTTTTCGCACGGGGGTGGATGTTTTGGCAGTTTTTTTCTCGGAGTCGGGTGATTTTTCTCCATCCTCCTTCTCGTGAGCGCTCTCGGTGTGCTGGAGCGACATATTTTCAATCTTCACACGAAGAAGCTCACCGTACCTGTGACAGAAGCCGAGCACCGCCTCGGGTGTATGAGTGTGCACGTGGAGCTTCACTATGCTTCCGTCCTTAACCGTTACCACGGAGTCTCCTACCTCTGACAGATATTTCTTCAGCTCGTCTATGTCAAATTCCTCGGGCTTCACTCTTGATGGGAGAAGCTGCAGGAGCAGCTCGGTGCAGTATCCGTACAGACAGAGCGACTCCTCGTCAATCTCGCCGAGGGATAGCTCTGGAAGGGCTCTCTCTGTTTTTTGAACGGCTCTTTTCGGCAGAGCCTTGCCGCTCAGAACACGGTTGAATCCGTCCATTATATAGAATAGCCCGGCTCCGCCGCTGTCGACTACGTTGGCGTCCCTCAGAACCGTGAGTATCTCGGGCGTTCGCTCTACCGCGCGGTACATCTCGTCTACCAGGTCAGAAAAAAAGCTGCGTATGGTGCTGTTATCGTCGATTCTTTATACGGCGTATTCCACCGCCTCTCTCGCGACGGTGAGAATAGTTCCCTCCGTTGGGGTCATAACCGAGCTGTAGGCTACCTCAACGCCAAGCTCCAGAGCGTGAGCGAGTGTTCTGGCATCAGCGCGCTCCACTCCCTCAAAGCCTCGCGCTACACCTGAGAAAAACTGAGAGAGAATAACTCCCGAGTTTCCCCTCGCGCCAAGCATCATTCCTCGGGCTAAAACGCGCATCACCTCTGCGACGTTGTCCGAGTCCATATCCTCTATGGCGGCAATTCCACTCTCGATAGTCATTCGCATATTGTCGCCCGTATCTCCGTCGGGCACGGGAAAGACGTTCAGCCTGTTGACCTCCTCCGCCTTGTCCGCCAGCTCTGCAGCACCACCACGCGCCATTCTTGAAAGAAGCGAGCCTCCAAGATAACGAAGACCTCCGCTCCTCTTTTTCTGTCCTCCGGAGCTCTTAACGCTTGATTTTCTCGAGCTTTTGGTCTTGCCCGACGGGGGCTTGGCTGTGGAGTGCTTTTTCTTCTTGTTTTCCATTTATCGCTCCTTTTTTGGAAGATTAAGGCGGCTCCTTCATCTTTTTCTGCCTATGAAGAAGAGTGCCAGAGTGCCCGGCCCCGAGTGTGCTCCGATGACCGGTCCTACGTCAGAAATGAGGCTAACATTGACCCCGTGTCGCGTTTTTAAGATTTCAGCGAGCCTTTCTGCGTCCGAATAGCAGTCCGCGTGGGATATGAAAACCTCGGGGGAGCCCTCAGACGACGCGAGCTCGGCAAATTTGTTCGCCAGCGCCATTACAGAAGCCTGCCTGCCCCTTGCCTTACCAACGCTGACAAGATGCCCGCCGTCGTCCATATGGAGTATAGGCTTAATTGACAGGAGATTTCCGATAGCGGCGCTTGCCGCGCTTATCCTTCCGCCCCTTTTCAGATATACGAGGTCGTCCACGGTGAACCAGTGACACACCGAGCCGCAGATTTTCCTTGTCATCTCTGCCGCCTCGTCGAGCGTGGCTCCCTCTTTTCGTTTTCTTGCCGTCAGATAAACCAAAAGTCCAAGACCTAAAGAAGCACAGAGGCTGTCAACCGTTATTATTCTAGCCTCGGGGCGCCCCTCTCTTAGCTCCTCTGCCGCTACCGTCGCCGCCGCGTAGGTGCCGCTGAGCGCTGATGAAAAGCCGATATACAGGACGTCATACCCCTCGTCGATAGCCTCGGAAAATGCTGAGGCGAAGGATTCTTTATTAACCGCCGCCGTTCTGCCAACTCCGCCACCTCTCATTTTTTGATAGAAGGCGTCAGGGGATATTTCGTTGTTACGGTATTCAGAGCTCTCCCCCTCGAAGCGAACCGAAAGCGAAAGACATCGGACGTCAAGCTCCTCTCTTATTTCCTGCGGCAAATCCGCAGATGAATCTGTGAAAATCAGGTATTTTCTCATAGGCACATCCTTTCCTCTACATATTATTCGGACAAGGGCTCTATTATTCCACACGCCCCGCCCCCCCGAAAGCCCCTTATAATTATAAAAAGTATTGACAC